>PKTV01000122.1 GCA_002868985.1 Desulfobacteraceae bacterium
CCCATACCCCATAATCCCCGTGGGTTTTAAAGATAAAACCACAAGGAGAACGAAAAAGGCAATGGCATCCTTATACTGAGACGATATCAGACCTGCTCCTAAAGATTCCAAAATACCCAGAAGAATTCCGCCCAATATCGCGCCGACAAAGTTTCCGTATCCGCCAAGAATCGCTGCGGCGAACCCTTTCAATCCCAGCATGATTCCCGTATCATAGGATGTCGTGGAAATGGGCGCGATGATCATTCCGGCCACAGCTCCCAATGCGCCACTGAAGGCAAAGGATAAAAGGATCATACGATTCACACAAATACCTGCCAGCGCCGCTGCCCTTCGATCGACGGCTGTCGCCCGCATGGCTTTGCCCATCAATGTGTTTTTGAAAAAACAACGCAGCATCAGCATGACCAGTACCGTGATTCCAAAGACCCAAAGGTGCTGGGGAACGATGGTCGCTCCGCCCAGAAGATGAATCGGGTTTTCGCCGGAAAATGAAGGAACGCCGACATTATCGGTGCCCCAGACCTCTTGAGCGGCGCCCCTGATAATTTCCGAAATGCCAATGGTCAAAAAAATAAGAATAATAATTTCTTTTGACCGCGCATGTCGTATGGGGCCGATTTCTATCAAGGCTCCGATGAGGGCGACACCGGTCATGGATATGAAGAATGAGATGACCAGGTTGACCTTGAAAAGAACCACCAGAGAGTACATAAACATCCCGCCAAGAGATATAAACTCACACTGGGCAAAATTAACGATTCCGGTGGCATTATGGATGATGTTAAACCCCATGGCCACAATGGCGTAGATGGCCCCGATGGTCAAACCGGTGATAATATACTGAGCAATTTGCTGGGTAAAATCCATAATTATTTAGGTAATTGTAACCTCCCCCCCTTGATTTTTATCACCGGAGAAGGGGAGTTGTAAGTTCTGACACTTCAATTGATCGTAAACAAAATGGGGGGATATATTATTTATTTGATTTACTTAGCATTTTAATAGATTCGGATGAATTTTCATACCCCTCATATATATGAGATATAAACTTATAAAAAAACCCATTTTGTTTACCTTTCAGGAAAGCCGATGACACCCCATATCCTTCGTTATCAAGGGTTCGCAGTAAACGACTACGGCTTCACCCTTGATGCCTTGAATCTGGGGCATCCTCGACTTTCGCTCAATTGAAGTGATAATGACCTTCTATTCGAGCAGTTTCCATCCCCCTTTGGTCGCCTTGATCATCACAATATCTTCCATGGAAAGACCGTTATGATCCTTTGGACTGATATTATATATGCCGCTAAGTCCTACATAACCTTTTGTATTTTCAATGGCATCCCGGATTTTTGCTCTGTCGGGCCCAACTTTTTTAATGGCATTTATAACAATAAATGCTGCATCGGCCCCATAGGCAACCATGGTGCCGGGTTCATGATTGAACTTTTTCTGATATGCTTTCACATAGTCGATGATTTTCTTTTTCTGAACGTCGCTGTCGGGCAGCTGATCTCCCACAACGATTTTGGTAGACGGCATCATGACACCCTCTCCAGCCTCTCCGGCAACTTTCCAGAAAATAGGATCTCCGGAACCGTGACATTCAAATAGCGGCGCTTTAATGCCTAACTGCTTTACATTTTTGGCAATGATTCCCATGGCAGGCCCCACTGTCCAGGCGATAATCCCGTCAACGCCCTTTGCATTAATTCGGGTCAACTGTGCCGTCATATCAACATCTTTAGGCTGAAAGGCCTCTTGGGCAAGAATCTCAACCCCGTACTTGGGCGCCTGGACCTTTACGTTTCTGAGCCCGTCTTTACCGAATCCTTCGTTTGAATAGATAAATCCGATTTTTTTAATGCCGTGCTTGCTCATATACTGGCAGATCTTACCCATGGCATCTGCGGCCTTATATGGAGATTTAAACGTCCATTTGGGTAAGGATTTCGGGTCTTTTTTATCGAGCGGTGCAAAGAGGATGACATCCCCGCCCGAATGCATGAAAGCGGGAATCTTTTCTTTTTCAATAAATCCTCTCATCGCCATGGCCGTTCCCGTGAGTGTGGGTCCAATAATGGCCACCACGTCTTCAGCCTCTAATACCTTTTTTAGAGCCATAACCGCCTTGGTAGGGTTGCTTTCCGTATCTTCCATCACCATTTCCAGCATGCGTCCGTTAATGCCGCCCTGCTGGTTCACTTCGTCTATGGCAAGCATAACGGCGTCTCTCTGCGAGGTTCCAATATGTGCGGCACGGCCGGTTAAAGCAAATATTCCCGCAATTTTAATAGGTCCTGCACTATAGCAAAGTGATGATCCCAACATAAAACTCATGGTCAGCGCCACAGCAACGATTATCAGAGATCTTTTTTTCATTTTTTCCTCCTAATTCATTTGCGTATACATTGTTCGGCCATGACAAATATAAGTGTTTTCACCCCCTTTCTTTTTCATGACTTCGATTCGAATTCCTATCCCAAATAGGCCTTTTTAACGGCCTCGTTCTCCATAAGTTCAGACGCTTTTCCCTGAATCCGCACCTTGCCGGTTTCCAGTACGTAGGCCCGATCGGAAATCTTAAGGGCAGCTCTTGCATTTTGTTCCACCAGCAAAATAGTGGTACCTTCATTTCTGAGCTTTTCAATGATAGAAATGATTTCTTGCACCACAAGCGGTGCAAGCCCTAGAGAAGGTTCATCTAAAAGCAAAAGACCGGGCCGCCCCATCAAAGCCCTGCCGATGGCAAGCATCTGCTGCTCTCCTCCGCTGAGGGTTTCTGCACGTTGTTTAAGCCTCTTTTCAAGAACAGGAAAAAGCGCCAGAATATACTCAAAATCGTCCAGTATTTTTTTCTTGTTCTGTCTGCCCCGCCTTCTATAGGCACCCAGTTCAAGATTTTCTTTCACCGTTAAAGGGCCGAAAACATGTCGGCCTTCCGGAACCTGGATGATACCCAGCTCAACGATCTTTTCGGGAGATAAAGATAAAATGCTTTTACCTTTAAAAATGATGTTTCCTTTAGACGGCTTGATAATACGTGAAATCAGGTTGAGCAGTGTCGTTTTGCCGGCGCCATTACCGCCGATGAGCGCCAAAATCTCTTTTTCATCCAGTTTAAAGGAAACATCGTCAAGTGCTCGAACACCGCCATAATGGGCACTTATGCCATGGATTTCAAGCACGACCGGTTATAACTCCTTTCCCAGATAGGCCTCAATGACTTTTGGATTGTTCCGAACCGCCTCAGAATCCCCTTCAGCGATTTTTTCTCCATAATTCAAAACAGTAATCATGTCGGAAATACCCATAATAAAATTCATGTCATGTTCCACCAAAATCACCGTGATTCCCATTTTCCTGATCTTGAGAATCGATTGTGCTATTTCTTCGGTTTCCTGCAAATTAAGGCCGGCCACCGGTTCATCAAGAAGAAGAAGTTTGGGTTCCATGGCCAACGATCGAGCAATCTCTACACGTTTTTGATCTCCATAGGGAAGCTCGTCAACACGAACGTCGGCCTTTGGTTCAAGGTCCAGGAACGTTAAAACAGCATCTGTTTTTTCACGAATGCGCTTTTCTTCCTCCCACACCATGGGGGTATGGAAAAGACATTTCAAAAATCCGCAGCGACTTTTGGTATGAAGCCCCACCATGACATTTTCTCGAACCGTCATATGATGAAAGGTCTGGATGTTCTGGAACGTCCGTCCGATTCCCATATACGCCAATTGATACGGCCGTTTTCTATAAAGATTCCGGCCTTGGAAAAAGATTTCGCCGGATGTAAGAGGGTATATGCCGGTAATCAGATTAATCGCTGTTGTTTTTCCTGCGCCGTTGGGACCAATAATAGAAAAAATTAAACCGTCTTCCACCTTAAAGGATAACCGGTTGATGGCCTGCAATCCCCCAAAGTTTTTTGAGGCATTTGTCACTTCAAGGATGTACTTGGAATTGCTCACAGTAAACGAGGCTCTTTTTTCATCTGATTATTTGTAACACGTTAGCCTTTTGAAAATATTATCGCTTCAGGTATAATTAAATTTTTGCTGAAAGAACTCGTGGATAAGGGTTCATAATGAAAGAACCTGCCCGGTCGATTAATAAAGATCTCTGCATTAACAAGAAATTTTATCTATAAAGATAAATCGCCTATGGTTCTTTCAAAACGATCCCTAATCCACTCAGACAGCTTCCAGTCAAAAATTTAATCATACCTGAAGCTCCTTTGAAGTCGACTTGTTTCAAAGGACTATACTATTACTTAAATTTGTTATGCAAAATCAGGTATTATTTCTATGGTCAAACACCCGTTTGCTTTTTCTTTCGGTACGCGGCAGGGAGCCATAATCTATAATTTCCACCTGGCTCCTTACCAGTATCTTACGCCGGATTTCTGTTGCCACCTGTTCGGCCAGATGCTCATTATCCGTCTTGCTGGAATGTACAGCACGTTCCACCTTGATCAGCATCATGTCACGGCCGCTTTCACGCTGCTTGAGATGGATCTGAAATTCACTGCCGATGCCGTTGACACGGCTTAAAACATGATCGATCTGGCTGGGATAGATATTAACAGCCCTGTAGATAAACATATCGTCCGTGCGGCCGAGGATTCGGTCGTGCATGGGAAACGGCGCACCGCAGGGGCACATGGCGCCCATGAGCCGTGTAACGTCATGGGTTCGATAGCGAACCATCGGGCTGCCCTCTTTGCACAGCGTCGTCACTACGAGCTCGCCCTGCTCTCCCGGAGGAACCGGCTTTAATGACACCGGGTCTATGATTTCAAAAATAAAATGGTCGGCCCAATAATGGATTCCATTGTGAAGACTACAGTCGAGTCCTGTACCCGGACCGTAAAGTTCGGTTAATCCGTAAATATCAAAAATATGCTCAACGCCCATGAGCTCGATGATTCGATCTCTCATGGCGTCACTGTGACGTTCCGCACCCAGGATAATCTTTTTGACCTTTATCTTGGATAATAAATTTCGTTTATGAATTTCTTCCGCCATGAGCAATGCCATGGATGCCGTGGAACAAAAAACGGTGGTCTCCATGTCTACCAGCATTTCACAGTGCATATCCGCATTGGCAGGGCCAAGGGGAATCGTCATGGCGCCGAATCTTTCACTACCGGCCTGAAATCCCACACCTGCCGTCCAAAGACCGTAGCCGACAGCGATCTGTACGCGATCATGACGGGTTAGACCGGCCATTTGATAACATCGGGCAAATAAGTTCGCCCACACGTCAAGATCATTTTGTGTGTAGCAAAGCACCTTGCGTTTTCCCGTGGTTCCCGAAGACGCATGAATCCGAACAATATCCTCATATGGCACCGAACGTAAGGGGAAAGGGTATTCCTGTTGTAAATCATTTTTATCGGTAAACGGCAGAAGTTCGAGGTCATCCAGTGATTGGATGTCTTCAGGCTTAATGCCTGCGGCGTCGAACTTATTGCGATAGAACGATGAATGATCATAGACATGATTCATGGTCCATTGAAGGCCTTTAAGTTGGATCTGGTTTAATTTTTCTTCGTCCAGATCATAAGGGATGAATGGCATGATAAACTCCTCTCTCGGATAAACCGAAAAAGTGACTAAAGTTTGAAGTGAACTAAAGTGAGCAAAAGTTGAGGAACGCGCTTTCAGCGCGACCAATTATAATCAAAATTGATAGAACACCTTAACTTTAGTCACTTTAGTTCACTTTAGATCACTTTACACTTTTAAAACCTGTTTCAATTGCTTTTACGGCATCATCCAGCATTTGTTTCTTTTTTGCCAGACGTTGTTGTAAAACTGTTATTATATCTTCCAATGTGCAAAAAAGACTGTTTTCAAGAGTCCCTGATATTGCTGCAAGGGCAAAACCGAGAAGGATCAGGTTGACCGACTTTGGGTTATGAATGCGTTGTGCCAGGATCTCGGCATCAATGGTATATGCCGAGAACTCAGGTCCGACAATCGCATCTTCACGGCTGTTCACCGCAACCCATGCACCCGGTTTCAGAAAGTACCCGTGTCGGGCGAAACTGTCCGCCTTTAGCGCCAGCAATCCGTTTGCATTGCCGGGCCGTATCAGCGGGCTTGAAAAGTTTCCCACCTTAAGGTGTGATAATACCGTTCCCCCCCGCTGGGCCATGCCGTGGGTTTCCGATGTAAAGACGGAAAGCCCTTTCATAATGGCCGCTTCCGCCAGAAGCCGCGTGACAAAAAGGACACCCTGGCCGCCCACACCGCTGATGACAATCTGCTGTTTTATGGAATTGCTCATCCATACTCCTTGTTCAGATTACAAGATACATGATGCATGATACATGATGAATGAATCCCATATCCTGTATCGTGCATCCTGAATCATGCATCATTCTTTATCTCCTTTATCGACTTTTTGGGACAAACACTGATACATACGCCGCATCCATTGCACAGGATGGGGTCTATACTGACACGTTCTTCGGTTTTGTCTAAGATCAGGGCCGGACATTCGAAATGGTCGATGCAAAACGCACAGCCGTCGCATGCATCTGAGACTTCAACCTTAAGCGGCTGCCATCCCGGTGTTTCTTTTCTGAACCGATCGATCAGGCAGGGATGCCTTGAAATAACGACAGCCGGTCCGTTTTCCCGACTGTACTTGACGGCTTCCTTCAACAAATCGGTAAATTCTTTGAGCTGGTAAGGATCTCCCACACGGCAGAATTGAACCCCGCATCCTTCAACCACCCCCTCAATATTCACAGAATTGAGCGACTCTCCGCAGGCGCCCATACCCATGGCCGGTGTGGGTTGATTCCCGGTCATGGCTGTGGTTCGGTTGTCCAGAATAACCAGTACAAACCGCACCTTCTGAACCACCGCATCGATGAGTGCCGGAACACCGGCATGAAAAAATGTTGAGTCCCCGATGGTGGCCACAATGTCCGGCGGTTTTTTTTCATGTTTGTAAGAATGATAAAAGCCTGCCGCCTGGCTGACGGCAGCTCCCATACAGAGCACCGTGTCCACCGCACCTAAGTTTAATCCAAGGGTATAACATCCGATATCACTGGGATATATCCCTTTTGGGGCGGCCTTTTTAACGGCAAAAAATGCCGCTCGATGGGGACAGCCTGCGCAAAGTGTCGGGCGTATGCCGGGTTCGGACGGCAGATCGATGGGTTCTATATCAATTCCGGCAAACTCGCCGATGATCTGTTGAATGGTTTCAGGGAGAAGCTCTCCGACCGAAGGCACCGAACCGGTCAGCTTTCCTTTGATGCAATGTCGATCCGCAAGCTGCATCTCGATGACGCCGGTGGTTTCTTCGACAACCAGAATTTCAGAATATGTCTTGATCATGTGAGACACGAAATCCTGATGCAAAGGAAACGGTTGAAGCACCTGGTACATGGGAATGACATCCCAAAGATTTAAATCTTTCAGGATTTCTTTGGCATGGGCTGCTGCAACACCGGATACGATCAAGGCTTTTGAGGCTGTTGCCTCGGCATTGAGCCTGATGGGTGCTGTTTTTTTATATCTGGAAATGGTGTTTAGTTTTTTCTCCAGTTCCTGATGCAAGTGAAGGCGAAATTTGGGTGTGGCCGCCCAGCGTGCAGGATCCTTTTGAAAGTCAACTTCCCGTTTGTGCGGTAGATCGTCTCCCGGGTGAACATCTTGTCTTGCATGGCACACCCGTGTGGTGGGACGGAGCATGACGGGGATTTCAAAGGCCTCTGACAGTTGAAAAGCCAAGGCAATCATCTCTTTGGCCTGCCGGGGAGAATCCGGATCGAGTACCGGGATCTTTGCCATCATGGCCATGAGCCTGCTGTCCTGTTCGGTTTGTGAAGAATGGGGACCCGGATCATCTGCACTGATCACAACAAATCCCCCCTTTACGCCAAGGTATGCGGCACTCATCAGCGGGTCGGATGCCACATTCAAACCCACCTGTTTCATGCTCACCGCCGTACGTAATCCAGCCATACTTCCCGTATAGGCGATTTCAAATGCAATCTTTTCATTGACCGCCCACTGGATATGTCGTTTTTCTGATCCTTTTTCTTGAAGAGCGGCAAAAGAAGCAAGAATTTCGGAAGCCGGCGTTCCCGGATATGATGTTGCCATGACGCAACCGCTTTCCATCAATCCTTGTGCAATCGCTTCATTTCCCAGCATTAATTTTGGTTTGCTCAATTGCTATCTCCAAAAAAATCTAATCTAAGTGTTTCAAATTATTGGAATTCAAAATGTCATAATACCTTAAAAATATTGTTAAATCAACCATTGCAAAAACTTGAAACGCTCAGCTTAGGAAAAACAAAAAAGCCGATGCTTGTGAAGAAGCGCCGGCTTTTATAAAAGAGCCATGAGCCTCTTCAACATCAATTGCCGAAGCCTCTCACGGCTCTGAAATCAATTTTTCCCTTGTTTCAAAGGTGGTGAGCAAGCCTCATGGTTTCCGCCACCACCAAAGTCTTATTTCCATGATTGTCTCGATCTGTAAGAATTTTATCTTGTTATCAGGCAAAAAGATATTTCCAATTACCCAAGTAAAATAATTTTGTCAAGTGCTTTCGCTATTTTCTTCGTCAATCGTCGCTTCGCCACTCATTCATAAAAATTTACCGCATAATCAATTATCAGACCATATTACATCTTTGGTGATCCATTTTGTTTTGGCGTGGATTACAAGCTTGTTTGGACCACCATCAAAAAACGTTTGCCTCAGGTAAAATCAGAAATTCAACGTATTCATGAGAGCTTGTCCTAACCTCTAATGATTGCCGTGATCTAAAAAGCCATATTCCCCTTTAAATATAAAACGATTGTTGACACTAACACGTTGTATTGTTGATATTTTACAATTACGTGGCGGCAAATAGCCGTAATTAACTACGGTTGTTAGGCCGTCTAATATATGTTGGATGCAAAATTGAATTCTTGACATTTCCGACAAGCGTATTACAATGTCTTACCATGAGCACACTAACTATCAGATTGCCAGATGAGTTGAAGGCAGATCTTCAAAAATTTAGTCAGGAGCAGAACAAACCTGTTAGCGATGTCGTAAGGGAATCTATTCGGCGATATGTAGCTATTGAGAAATTTCGAGCCATTCGAAAGAAGGTTCTGCCATTTGCCGAAGCCCAGGGTTTCTTAACCGACGAGGACGTCTTTAAGGCCATTTAATGAGAATCGTCCTTGATGCCAATGTTATCATCGCTGCCTTTGCCGCTCGTGGCCTCTGCGAATCCATTATGGAGGTTTGTCTTAGTGACCATAAACTTTTGCTATGTGACGAATTGTTAGAAGAAATTCTGAGAAATCTCCGCCTAAAAATCAAACTTTCTGATAAAATAGTTGATAATATTAGCGATCTCCTAATGGAACAGGCAAGTATGATCGATCCAGTCCCTCTTTCCCCAGATATTTGTCGTGATCCCGACGATGTTAAAATCCTCGGTTTAGCAGTTGCCGCAAATGCTAATTATATTGTTACCGGTGATAAAGACTTACTCGTTCTAAAAGAGATTCAGGGGATTCCGATTTTGAACCCAAGGGCATTCTCTAACCTTCTTCATAGCGAAGAAATATAAACAGAGCATCCAACCATGGTATGAACGCTGACTGAGATTTCTCTGCGCTTCGTCTCAGCAGGTTATGCTCACGTTCGAATGGAATAATAATGAAACCAAAAGAATCAGATTGGAAAAAGTTCAAAAACTCTCTCGATAAATGGAGAGAAGGTTACCTCAAAAGAAAAAATGATGAAATACGAGCAATACTTAAAGATAACGACCTGAATGAAACAGAAAAATTTTGGAATATCGTCGATTTTCAAAAAAATGAATCAAAAATATTACGGGATTGTTTTGATGGTTATTCCAGGTCAAGGATGTCTTTGCATATGGCTCTTATGAAAAAGTTCGAAATGATAAACCAAGAAGATATAGAAGAATTTAGTGAAGAATTACAAGAGCATTTGAAAAATATTGAAAAGATTTAATCGAAAAAGGTTTGGGATAGAAAGCCGATTGAGGACAAGGCAACAACCGCAGGGGTATATGCTTTGGCCTCAAAATTAAAGATTCATCCCGCAATCATTGCAGGAAGAATCCGGTATGAGCAGAATAACTATAAATTGCTGTCCAAGCATGTCGGCAGCAAACAGATTCGAAAGCACTTTGCCGAAAGCTTTGCTGAACGGGCGTTATGAAATAGGGATGAGAGCACCGACGGATATCTAATAACGTCCCTATCTGAGAGTGTCTTAGTAGCTGAAATTTAAACAAAATGACTAATAATATTATATTATAATGGGGTTAAATTTGCTCTTTACTCTTTTATAAATTATAGCATGAGTCAAGAGCAGACTTGACCCCTTAAAGACCCCTTAAATAGCTTGGTTTCTCTTTTGGATTGCTGGGCTTCCGGAATACTACCAGCAATATTCGATAACATTCATGGTCATTTATGATTTGGCAATTTTGCCTCCAATTTGGTTTGTAATCTATCGAAGCGCGAAACAATCGAGACCGGGACGTGGATTGAAAGTTTGTTTATGGTGGTCTTTTTATATTTCTGTTCCGTTGTTCATCTACGACCTTATTTATTGCGGTTTTTATCTTGGCCATGGCATAGGTTTTCTGACCAAGTACTGGTATATTACAGTTTATTATTTTCTACCATGGGTAATCTTTCCTCCCACGGGGTGGTTGATTGATAAAAAGCGTAGTTTAATTTAGCTTTGTGTTCGCTAGTAAAACATAAAAATGAATGTGTAAAAAGGTTAACACACACTAAATAGCGGAGGTTCAAGATGGCACGAATAGGAATTTTAACATGCTCAAATTGTACACAAGATACGAACTGTGCATCTGTCGTATGTCTTGGCGATATGAGAAAAAGAAGAGGCTTGTTTGAGAGATACAGCAATGAAAATCAGCTTGATCTAATTGGCATTATAAGCTGTTCTGGATGTCCAACTCTTGCGGCCCCTGAGAAGATTTTGAAGAGAGTTAATGCGTTAGCTGGTTACAAACTAGATGCGTTACATTTCTCTTACTGCATGACAGCACTCTGTCCATTTATAAAGAAATACGAAAAGGTCATTCTGGAAAATTATTCTGAGCTTACAATTATCCATGGCACCCATACGCCAGGAGACAAAAAAGTTTTCCAAGAAAAGGTGAAAGAGCTTTTATGTCCAACGGTGTACACCCCTCAAGATATGAATGATGTTATTAAAAGAAGGTTAAAAACAAAAAAAGATATATCTGAAAAAGAACCAACCTTGTGATCATTGCAAGCTATTTTAAAAATCGAAATTCTTGAACAGTTCACAAAAGTAGGATTCATATGATTAATGATATTTTTGCTCTA
>PKTV01000536.1 GCA_002868985.1 Desulfobacteraceae bacterium
ATGAGCATCAGCCGATTTTTGAGAGAAGAGATCGCCAATATGGAAAATCATACCATTACTCTGCCGATTATCGATAAAATGATCCAGGCAAAGTTGATGGAATACGGCTTAACTCAAACGTCGCCCATTCGGCTGGATAAATCCATATTTATAAAAAATGGACTGTATCTCTCGAAAAATGCAATAAATGTTTTGAAAAGAAGGTATCTAAAGAAAGACAGCAAGGGAAAAATTATAGAGACTCCGGAAAAGATGTTCAGACGGGTGGCAAAGCACATCGCTAAGGCGGAAAAGAAGTATGACAGTGATGCGGATGTAAACAAGATGGAAGACATTTTTTATAATATGATGACCGAATTGAAATTTTTGCCCAATTCACCCACGCTTATGAATGCAGGACGGAGACTGGGCCAGTTGGCAGCCTGTTTTGTACTTCCTGTAGAGGACAGCATGGAGGGAATTTTTGATGCTTTGAGAAATGCCGCAATTATCCACAAATCCGGCGGAGGTACCGGCTTTTCTTTTTCCCGACTGCGTCCAAAAGACAGCAGGGTCGGAACAACCGGCGGTATCGCCTCCGGACCGGTTTCATTTATGAAAATCTTTAACACGGCAACAGAGCAGGTTAAACAGGGAGGGACTCGCAGGGGAGCCAATATGGCGATTTTGAGGGTCGACCACCCGGATGTCATGGAGTTTATTTACAGCAAAAAAAACAATAACGAACTCAACAATTTTAACATCTCCGTCGGTGTTACGGACGCATTCATGGAGGCTGTCAAAGCAGAGAGCGACTATGATCTTATCGACCCTCATAGCAAGGAAAAGGAAAAAGAGTTGAATGCCGCCGAGGTCTATCAATCCCTCGTGAAACAGGCATGGGAAAACGGGGATCCAGGCGTCATTTTTTTAGACCGGTTGAACAGAGACAATCCGACCCCTGTGCTGGGGGAGATCGAAAGTACAAATCCTTGCGGGGAACAGCCGTTGCTTCCCATGGAATCCTGTAATCTTGGATCCATCAATCTGGCCAAGTTTGTAACCCATGATACTAAAATACCGGCGATCGACTTTAAGGCATTAAAGGATATTGTTTGGCAGAGTGTCCGATTTTTGGACAATACCATCGATATGTCTAAATACCCACTTCCGGAAATTGAAAAGATGGTTCAGGGTAATCGCAAAATTGGCCTTGGCGTCATGGGGTTTGCCGATTTGCTATATCAACTGAAAATTCCATACAACTCAGAAATAGCTCTTGAGGTTGCAGAGGAGGTGATGGGTTTCATCCAAAAAGAGTCTCATGCCGCCTCAAACCATCTGGGTGAGGAAAGGGGGGTTTTCCCAAATTTTGATAAAAGCATTTTTAAAGACAAAAAAGGGTGTACCTATCGAAATGCCGCTACGACAACCATCGCACCCACAGGCACGTTAAGCATCATTTCGGACTGTTCCAGTGGCGTTGAACCGTTGTTTGCCTTGAGTTTTGTTAGAAATGTTATGGATAACGATAAATTGCTGGAAGTGAATCCATACTTTGAAAATATAGCAAAAGAAAGGGATTTTTATAGCACGGAATTGATGGATGCAATTGCTGTTGAAGGCGGCATTCAGCATCTTGAAGAAATACCCGAAGATGTTCGGAAAACCTTTGTCACAGCCCATGATGTGTCTCCTGAATGGCATATCCGTATGCAGGCTGCTTTTCAAAAATACACGGATAGCGCTGTTTCAAAAACGGTCAATCTGGCCCGTGATGCCACAGTAGACGATGTGCTAAAAATTTATAATCTGGCTCATGAATTGGGTTGTAAGGGCGTTACCATATACCGGGACGGGAGCAAGGAAAATCAGGTTCTGTCTTATTCAGGAAAGGACAAGGCTCTTCATGCTCTGGTTGCTATCGTCAAAGATCGGCCGGAAACGCTGGAGGGATTTACCTCCAAAATGAAAACCGGTATGGGCCAGCTTTATGTTACGGTAACGGAATATCAGTGCCAGCCTTTTGAAGTATTTGCAACCATCGGAAAATCAGGAAGGTCGACCACTGCCAAAACCGAAGCCATCGGCCGTCTCGTTTCGCTTGCTTTAAGATCCGGCGTAAAAGTAGATAAAATTGTCGAACAACTCAAAGGTATCGGTGGAGAACATCCGGTCTTCCAGGAAGGCGGCCTGGTTTTGTCTATACCAGATGCCATCGGCAGGGTCCTTGAAAAGCGATATTTGAACGACGGTTCTTACAAGAAAAAAAGCTACGGAAACAGCCTCCTTGGAGAAGTCTGCCCAGAATGCGGTCATACGATAAGTTTTGAAGAGGGATGTATGATCTGCCATTTTTGCGGCTTTACAAAATGCTCGTAAGGGGGTTTTAACTAATAGGTAAATTAGATACTCGACATATCCCTTACCCATGGAAATGTTACCGAGAGACTTTTCAAAAGTGCCTAAAGTTTGAAGTGATCTAAAGTGCCTAAAATTTCGGCATATCAGTAAAAAATGTCGGGTAGGATTTGTACTCCTTAGCAATATACGTTTTTTTAAACCCTGGATACGACGATGCGTATCGATCAAAATCCTTTATTTAGAAAAACAATCATTCCCTGGTATGATTCTGAAGCGGTGTGCATAGGCGTTATCGTATTCATGCTTATTGTTTTTTTCTTCGGCGTAATCGGGATCTCGGTAGCACGGGGAAATGCGGAATATCATGGACATGTTTGGATGGCTGTTCTTCTAGTTGTTATGAGCGGAGGGGTTATTTTTTCTACAGTAAGTCGGCTCATAAAAAGACATTCCCGCCGATATTCAAAATAGGATGTCCAATTTTTAAAGGGAATCTTATCATGAAACTTTTATGTCATTGATCGTACGGGTTTCCCATGATTTTTTTTCAGCAAAGATTTTTTTTAGAAAAGAATGGTTGAAGTCATGGCCGGATTTCTCAGCGACAACATGGCCCAAGATAGGCATACCCAGAAGTGAAAAATCACCGATGCAATCGAGAATTTTATGTCTCACAAACTCATCCTGATACCGCAAACCGCCTTCATTGATAACATCCTTGTCATCGATGGCAATCACATTTTCAAGGGTAACGCCACGGGCCAGACCATGTTTTTTTAGATATTCATATTCATGTAAGAAACCAAAGGTTCTTGCTTTCGAAATTTCGCTTTCCCAAACGTGGTCCGACACTTCCACAGAATAAGACTGCTTGTTGATCAGAGGATGATCAAATTCAATGGTACAGGTTATTTTATACGACGAGCATGGGTATACACCGACCATTTTTCCATCTTTTTTAAGCTCGATCGGTTCTTTAATGACAAAAAAATATCGAGGAGTGTCCAGTTCCTTTATTCCCGATGCCTTTATCAGGGACGTAAATGGGCCGGCGCTTCCATCCATTATCGGCATCTCATAACTGTCGATTTCCACCAGTGCATTGTCAATTGAAAGACCGGCAAAGCTTGCCATAAGATGCTCTATAGTTGAAACGATAAAGCCTTCAAAGCCGATAACGGTTGCCAAGCTTGTATCCACAACCATATTAAAATGGGCAGATATGACAGGGCAGTCCAAAAGGTCTGTCCTGATGAACTTGATACCATGATTCGGCGGTGCAGGCTTAATGGTTAAATTGACCTTTTTACCCGAATGAACCCCAACACCCGAGCAATTCACCGGTTTTGCGACTGTTCGTTGTAAATAATACATATAAACCAAACTTTATACAGCGACGCTGCATTTTTTAAAAAGTGTTTATCTCAAAGTTCAAAAGCGATTAATTATCCGGAAAAATGAATCAATGGAGTATTCATAACATATTTAATCAGTTGAACACAATGTTCTTTATAAAATTCAGAGTAAAGATTTAATTTAACAAAAACAAAGTTCTTGTTAAACGTCTGTAATATAAATACGAATTAAAAAAAATCAATTTTTACTTTGAATCACATCCTAAATTTTATTATCCCTAATTAAAAAGAAGAACTTAGGGGCTTCGCCCCAATTGGAATAATGGCATAATGGATTGATGGGTGTGAAGGAGTTTTTGACAATTTAAATAGTTTGTTTCTGCTCTTACTCCCAATAATCCATACAGGTGGCACGAACAAATTGCCATTAAAAGACTAGTGAATTCGTAAAGTTATACAATTTCTAAGACGTTTAATTATAGGTCTCAATGGGTTCATGAAGTTCCTTTTTTTGCTTGTCCTGTGATTTTTTTTGATACCTTAAAGGAGGGTGCGTGCTCGCAAAGGTTTTAAGTAGCGCTGTTATTGGAATTGATGCATTTTTAATCGAAGTGGAAGTTGATATAACATCAGGACTTCCCACCTTTACCACCGTCGGACTTCCGGAGGCCTCAGTAAAAGAGAGCAAAGAGCGGGTCAAGTCTGCCATCAGCAATTCAGGCTATACCTTCCCGGACGACAGAATTACCGTTAACCTTGCCCCTGCTCATATTAAAAAGGAAGGGACCGGTTTTGATTTGCCCATTGCTTTAGGGATACTTGCGGCAACCCAAATCATTTCCCAGAACATCGTATCCAAATACCTTGTCTTGGGCGAGTTGTCTCTGGACGGTCGCATTAAACCGGTGAAGGGTTCTCTTCCCATGGCTCTGGCTGCAAAAAAGGCTGGATATGAAGGAATTATCGTACCTCATGACAATGGTCGAGAAGCATCGGTTGTGGCGGGAATAACGGTTCTGCCTGTAAAAACACTGTCTCAGCTTGTGGGTTTTTTCCGCGGATTTACTAAAATTAAACCTAAGAGAACCGATATTTCCCAAATATTTGATTATCGAAACACGTTCGAAGTCGATTTTTCAGAAGTCAAGGGGCAGGAACACGTCAAACGATCCTTAGAGGTCGCAGCTGCGGGGGGACACAACCTCATCATGATCGGTCCCCCGGGGTCTGGAAAGACGATGCTGGCAAAGCGCGTTCCTACGATACTTCCTCCGATAACATTTGAAGAGGCCATTGAAACGACAAAAATATTCAGCGTTATCGGAATGCTTCCAAAAGACGAGGCTTTGATTACAAAGCGGCCTTTTCGATCGCCCCATCACACCATATCGGATGCAGGATTGATCGGCGGCGGTCATATTCCAAGACCCGGTGAGGTCAGCCTCGCGCACAATGGCGTCCCGTTTTTGGATGAACTCTCCGAATTTAAGAAGCATGTGTTAGAAGTTCTCCGGCAGCCGTTGGAGGATCTTCAGGTCACTATTTCAAGAGCCGCGTTGACCCTGACGTACCCATCAAGTTTTATGCTTATCGCAGCAATGAACCCGTGTCCATGTGGGTACTTTTCCGACCCCAAGCATGAGTGCAGATGTACATATTCCCAAATTCACCGATACCGATCAAAAATATCCGGTCCGTTGATGGACCGGATCGATATTCACGTGGAGGTTCCGGCAGTTCCCTATAAGGACCTCATCGAAGAATTCAATGCAGAATCGTCGGAGGTTATCGGGGCACGTGTTGCCGCCGCGAGAGCGCGGCAGTTCGAACGATTTAAAAGAACAAAAATTTACTGCAATGCGCAGATGATCAACCGGCATATTAAAAAACACTGCCGGATTGACGAGGCCTCCTGCGATCTTCTTGAAAGCGCCATTGACAAACTCGGTTTGTCGGCCCGGGCATATAACCGCATCCTTAAAATTGCCCGCACCATTGCCGATCTCGACGATGCATCCGACATCAGCGTGAACCACATTGCCGAAGCGGTTCAATATCGGAGCTTGGATCGTGGAAAACGTCTTTATTGAATCCTTTCGGCAAAAAATCCAAGATCAGATTTCTCCGTCTTTATATTATGGTGTATGATTTTATAGCCGTTTCGAAAGTTTCACTGAAGAAGCTTGCGTCTTTGAAGGATGAACACATCGTGAGTTTCATCGTTTGTTCAAATCAATTGAAGGAAATTTCATTCAGTTAATAAGCATTTATTTCAAAAACTTGTCTTTATTTCTCTCTAATTCCTTTTAATCTCCGTATGAAAATCCCTTCACATACCCAACTTGTATTTGTAATGACCGAATTTGATTTATATATAAAACAGATGGTTATATCTGATCAATATGCTTGGCACAGCCATTGCACATAAAAAAACCAGACGGATTCATCATCCCAGCGCAAATGAAATAACACGGGGTTTCAGTGAGTTCGTAAGATAAGGTCGTTTTAAAGCGCTAGACTGTTATTTCGAATGCTTCCGGATAAGACGGGACAAAAATAAAAGGGGGATGTAATGAAAAAAACAATTTGTCTGGTAGTGTGTGCACTGTTTGTGGTCGTTACGATGTCAGGGATTGCCTTTTCAGCTGATAAGGCCGCAGCCGTTGCTGAAAAGGGTGCAGCAATGCAGGATCAGGAAATGATGATTACCGGGACCATCAATAATGCCAATCAGATCGTGGACAAAGACGGCCAAATTTTCGATGTGGCTGACACCTTAGAAGGCAAGGAACTATTGACTCATGTCGGTATGAAAGTTCAGGTAAAGGGAACCGTACTGGAAAGTGAGGGAAAGAAACAGATTTCCGTTTCGGCCTATAAAATCATGAAAAAATAATCTGTCATCCTTTGGCAAGGACAAGTAAAAAAGCAGGGGGGAAAAATTCCCCCCTGCTTTTTTTATATTGCTGAAAATAAAGGGTGTAAAACTTGAATGCTTCACATTAAAAGATTGCGAAATGTCATGGGATCATCCTGATACATTTTTATCGACTTTTTGTAACCCAGTTGCTCTACAATTTTTATTCCTTTTCTCAAGTGGCGGTATTTTTTAAACTCGATTTTGGTTTTAATATCCGATTCGACCAAGGAATCGGGTAGATCAGGAATATATTTTTCAACGGTTGATGGCAGTAAGGCGTATACCAGCCCTCCGACAATCGCTTCTTCCACACTAATCCAATCTTCAACGATGGCCTCTACTTCCTTTAAGGTTTTAACCGCACTATTTTCGATTCTATCTTGGATCGATCGTTCAGTATATTGTCTTAAGATGATATGGAGTGTTTCTTCAACAGGAGTTATTAACGCTGTATATGGATTTTTTGCACTGTTCTGCCAGATGGTAAAATGATCCCTCGTAAACTCAAAAGATCCGTTTTCGTTCAGAGATATATAACTGGAATAAGAACCGACTTCACCCAGAAAAATCTTACCCGTCAGCTCAATAGCGATTTCTTTTTGATCTTTGTTTGAAAATACATAGGTAGCGACATATTCTTTGCCTAAATTGTGTACAATAAAAGCATCGATGCCTTTTGTTGCCGAGTTTTCAGGCTTGGAAGCGCCCAATGTATGAATTGTGATATACGGATTATTAGATTCTGTAAGTCTCAAAATGTCTTTGACCACGTCATTACAATACCTTTCAAATATAGCCGTATATTCTTCTCTTGTCTCCGGGACATACATGAGCCGGTGTGAAATATTTTTCAGACGCCATTGAATCGGTTGGTCATCAAGATCTGCCTGAATCTTTTTGATCAGGTCAGGGTGTTGATTGAAAAATTCAATACTTTCTTTATGTAAATCTTGATCAAAAGATTTTTCAAAGTCGTTTAATGCGAAAAAGGGACCTTGTTTGTCTTCAAGTTTAATCAGATCTATCAAGATGGAATAATTTTTCGATGAATCAGATGCAAAAATTGCATCGGCCATACAGACGACAAATAAGACGGGGAAAATGATAAGTGTGTAATATATTGTTTTTGAATGCATTTTTCACTGGATATTTAATATAAAATAATAATAATGAGGTCTATCCAGAAATGGTAGATTTTGGCTTAAGAAAAGGACGAAAACACCGTATTGTGTCGAAATATGCCATTTCTGGATGGACACTAACTAAAGCCCTATAAGTTATATCGGCATTAAGGATAATTTCTGAACATAAATATGCATGACTAAAATGTTGGTCTATGATAAACAGTAATACCACATTGTGGATGTGTCAAACGTTAAGGGCTTTAGATTATCTGAGGGGTCGGGGTGTTTTTATTTGTTAAATCGCTTCATGGATAATGCTTTTGTTCAAACCGCGCAATCCCGCCGGAGGCTGATATATAGGTGTTTACAAAAAAACTCGACCCCTGAGATAATTAAGGTGGTGTTGTATTCAACTGCTTGGGAACGAGAAGGGGATGGTGTTTGGGTTGGTACGAATGCAGGATTGTCTCACAATCAACCTATTTTTCTCTAAAATCGGCGATTTTAATATTATATTTTTTTATAAGTTCATAAACATCCGCACGATATTTTCCGGCCAGCTTAGCTGCCTGGCTGACATTGCCTTTGGTCAGTTCAAAGAGCTGAATGAGGTAATTTCTTTCAAAATTTTCTTTAGCATCTTTAAATGATTTTAAACTTTCAGGATGAACATTCTGGGTTTGAAGGATAAGGTCTCCTGTAATGATATTGCTTTTCACCATGGCCATGGCACATTCAATTGTATTTTCGAGTTCTCTGATATTGCCCGGCCAAGGATAAGAGATCAGTTTCTGCATGGCATCTGTTGAAAACGCGTTTACTTTTTTCCCCATTTTATCGGAATATTTTTTTAAGAAATGCCTGGAAAGAATCGGGATATCCTCTTTTCTCTCATTAAGTGTGGGTAGTTTTATTGGAATAACATGAATGCGATAATAAAGATCCTCTCTGAATAGGCCGTTTTTGACCTCTTGTTCGAGATTTTTGTTGGATGCGGCGATGATTCTTGCAGTCATTTTTATAATCTGTCTTCCCCCTACAGGATAAAATTCCTTTTCCTCTAAAACTCTCAAGACTTTGACCTGCATGGAAAGCGGCATTTCAGATATTTCGTCTAAAAAGAAGGTGCCAAAGGAGGCCTCGGCAATAAGGCCTTTTTTATTCTTGTCGGCGCCGGTAAACGCACCTTTCTCATATCCGAAAAGTTCGCTTTCCATAAGATTTTCCGGTATGGCCGCACAATTTAGAGCAATAAATGGATGATCCTTTCTGTCGCTTGCAATATGCAGGGTTTTTGCGATTAACTCCTTTCCGGTGCCGCTTTTTCCCTCAATATATACATTGGAATCCGTTGCAGCAGCCAGTGTGACCTGTTCGAAAACTTTTTTCATCTTTTCACTTCTGCCGATGATATTATCAAACCCGTATCTTTCTTTGACCAATCGCTGCAATTGTTTCACTTCTTTTGACAGCTTACTTGTTTCCAGACAGTTGTTTATCTGCATTAGCAGTTCATGACCATCAAACGGCTTGGTTAGGTAGCTGTGTGCGCCTTTCTTCATGGCATCAACGGCACTGTCAATCGTTCCATACGCAGTGAGAATGATCACGGGGAGGTCGGGAATGATATGGCGGATATTTTGCATCAGCCGGATACCGTCTTGATCGTCGAGTTTCAGATCGATCATTGCCAGATCAAACGATTCTTGTTCGGCCAGTTCCAGGGCCTTTTCCGAACCGGTGGTCTTTGTAACGTGGTATCCTCCGGATTCAAGTCGCATCTGGATGACCTGAAGAATATTCCGATCATCATCAACAACGAGTATTTTTCCTTTATGGTCGTTCATCATCTTTCTGCTCAATTACAGGGAGGGCCTCTCTTTTCTTTTTTTCAATACCCAAATCAATTTCTTTTAAACGTTTTATCTGATTTTGTAAATTTATTATCTGTTTTTTATCTGTTTTCAGTTCATTTTTCAAAAAATCGATTCGTTTGTTTTTTTTATCAACCTTTTTTGCATAGTCCATGTTTTGGTTTAAAAGCCAAATCCATATGTTTGCTTTTTCTTTAAAAACGGATTCAGGATATTCATTGACGAGTTTTTTGAAAAAATGAATCGATATTTCATAATTTACATATGTGTATTCCGGATTGGCATATATCAGACCCATCATATAAAGAGCATGTTCGCCGTATTTTTGAGGAAAACGGTTTAACATTTCTTGACTTTTTTTAAGGGATGTCAAGAAATCGCCACTGGAAAAAGATAATTTTGCCTGTAATAAAAGCTGGTTCGCTTCACTATACTGATGGTACGAAAACGGTTCGTCATTATATAGGTTATAATAAGGGACGCATCCGGTTCCGGCTATCAACAGGCTCATCCAGCAGGCAATGTAAAGAAAAAAGTGCTTCCTTTGCAGGGAGTACTTTCTACCCATATCTTTCCTCCGTGTACCGTAATTATATGTTTTGCAATGGAAAGACCGAGACCCGTACCTCTGACTGTTTCTTTCCCGCCCTCTATCCGTTTGAATTTGTCAAATATTTTATTAAGATTTTTTTCGTGAATTCCACAACCTGTATCCGAAATCGATACTTCGATTACCATATCATCGTGATTTTTTAAAGAGGTACTCACTGTAACCGCTCCTTTAGCATCCGTATATTTTAAAGCATTTGCGACTAAATTTTCAAGCAATTGGCTGATCCTTTCGGAATCCATCAAGATTTCTGGGAGTTGGGGCGGTGGCGTTAATTCGAGTGTAATATTTTTCCGCTGAGCGATGGGCGCCAGTTTCAAAATAGACTTGCGTATGAGGTGGACCAGATCGGTGCGATTGAAATGGTACTCCATCATTTTGGCTTCCATACGTGAAAGATCCAGGATTCTATTGACCGATACAATAAGTCGTTCGCACTCATCGCTGACAATGGTTAAGAGTTCATCTCGACTTTCGGGCTTGTCGGCAAAAATATCATCAATCAACAATCTTGAGGCTTCCCTTATAGCGGTTAGCGGCGTACGAAGTTCATGGGACACGTGACTGATGAAATCTTCCTTCATTTCAGCCAGTTCCTTCAGTCTGTCACACATTATGTTGAAATCGTAAGCTAAATCTTTTATTTCAGGAGGTGAGGCGATATCGAGAATTTTTTCGAATTTGCCTTTTGCAATATCTTTTGTCTTTTTCTGTAACAACAATATTGAGCGATTGATGCTTCGGGTATTAAAAAAAGAAATCAGCATACCGAAAAAAATGGAAAGTCCGGCAGAAATGAATGTGGTTTTAAAAACATTGTTACTGATTTCGCTTGAAATTTTTATCTTTTCGTCTCTATCGGATTTTGCCGCCCAGATGATATATTTGAAATTGGTATTGATTTCCTCAACAATTTTTTCTTTTTGAATCTGATATTCCTTATATGGATACGCCTGGCCTTTTTTTATGCTTTCTATTTCCAGGGTGAAGATGGTAAAATATTCATTATA
>PKTV01000061.1 GCA_002868985.1 Desulfobacteraceae bacterium
CGGAGTAACGGCACTGGCGTCTTTCGGTGCAATCGCGCTGCCCAACTGGTTGATCTTGGTGTTGACCATTATCATTTCCATGTTCTTGACCTCTTTTATGGGCATGCTGGTCGAAAGGCTCGGTTATCGACCTTTGCGGGAAGCACCGAGAGCTTCGGCGGCAATCACCGGGTTGATGATCGGTATCATTCTCGAGACCGGAAACCTGGCTCTCTTGGGCGCCAAAAGAGTACGATTTCCATCTCTGATCGAATCCACGACATATAACATTGGCGGCGTTTATGTCACCAATAAGAAGATTATGATTGTGGCCGTCTCCCTGATGCTTATGCTGGCTCTGCACCAGTTTGTGAGACGGACCAAGTGGGGAATGGCCATGCGGGCCATGGCCTTTGATTATGTTGTGGTGCCTTTGATGGGGGTGTCGATTAACACCATTGCCGCCATGACGTTTGCCATTGGTTCGGCCCTGGCTGCCGCTGCCGGGATACTTTTCGGGATTGCCTACCCGGTTCTCGATCCCTACATGGGCATTGTGTTCGGTTGGAAGGCTTTTGTGGCCGCCATTTTAGGAGGGAGAGGTTCTATTTTAGGGGCTTGTATGGCCGGGTTCCTGCTGGGCTTCATTGAAATATTTGTGGCCATGATATTCCCTTCGACCCTCCGTGATTTTATCGCCTATTCAATCATTCTTCTCATTTTGACGTTCAGGCCTCACGGGTTTTTTGGAGAGCCTTACAGCGCACGTCTGAGACTATAGGTGTGTATTAAATAAGGATCATCTGTAAAAGAAGTTGATGATCCCAAGAGGATTCAAGGGGTCGAGGGGCCAGGCTTTGGGTTGCCCCTGGAAGGGGCTTGTTTGCCAAAACCGATAAGTGTGAAGTGACTAAAGTGATCTAAAGTGCCTAAAGTTCAGGAGTCGCTCCGCTCCGCTGGTTTTCTATAATTAGCAGAATTCCTTAACGTTAGCTCACTTTAGACACTTGTAAAAGTTTTCTCGGCAGAGCCAAAGAACTCTGACCACCGCAACGCGGGACAGGCAAGTCCCATCGAAGATCCCGCCATGCGGGGAAGGACCAGGTTTTTCAGGACAAAATAAAGAATTAAAGGTTTGGCAAAAGTTCTTTCAACAATGTTTGGCGGTTTATAAGGTAACAAAAACATTAGAAAACAAAAACTCGAACCCTTGAATCCAAGAATCCTTTAACCCTTTCTTCCAGATAATCGGGAGAAGAACCAAAAATAAAAACTTTCATTTTGTTTACGACCAATTAAGGTTGTTCATGAAGAAAATAACCGGCGCGTTATACTAAAAAAGAAAAGATGATTTTTACAAAGTTACGGAATTCATTTTCACAGGTACCTTTGCTGGGTTGGCTGCTTGGCGCACTGATCGCGGTAGTGCTCGAACATTATTTGGGTGACGCGTTGGCCGATGTTGTCATGCTGCCCAAAATTCCGGTACTTTTCGGCTTTGTTATCATGATCAAAAAGCCCTTGTTGATTCCCAGCGTTCTGATATTCGTGCTGCTGATATATGCGTTGCCCATCGGCGCCGTCGCCCGGTTGAGTGCACCGGTTGCAAATCGCCTGGTCGCCTGGCTTTTCAAATTTCCCACGATAATTTCGGTAGGTGTTCATCTTGGATTTCTGTATGCGATTTTGCATCTATGGTCTGATATCAGTGCCTACCGGGTTTTGACGCTAAAATTGACCATGATCGCCATTATGGTGACGTTGAGCTTAAACGTGGTTAACGGATACATGGGAGAATTTTCCTGCTCCCATCCCGCCTTTATGGCACTGGGGGCTTATGCAGCCTCGGTGTTTACGGTGCTCCTGTTCGCTAAGGACAAACTTTTCGGGCCTGCACTTCTTCCCGCCGCTTTGGGCCCGTATCTGTTTCCCATTGCGTTGATCGTCGGCGGTTTAGTCGCGGCCGTAGGCGCCCTTGCAATCGCGATTCCCTCGTTCAGGACCAGGGGTGACTATCTGGCGATCATATCTCTGGCATTTATGTTTATCGTGAAAAGCATGATAGAGAATTTGGAGATCGTTGGCGGCCCCCGGGGTTTAAGCAGTCAGCCGAATTATGCCAATCTCCCCACGGTTTTTTTGTGGACCGTTGCCTGTGTGTGGATCATTAACAATTTTGTTCGTTCTACCCTGGGAAAAGCGCTGAATGCAGTACGCGACGACGAAATGGCAGCCAATGCCATGACCGTTAACACCAAAAAAACAAAAATCGTAGCATTTTTGTTTTCGGCTTTCTGGGCCGGTGTGGCCGGAGGGCTTTTTGCCCATGTATTAAGGTATGTCAATCCGGGGACGTTCGGTCTTCAGAAACTTGCCGAGGTTTTGGCAATGGTCTACTTTGGCGGGTTGAATTCCGTTTACGGCTCGATTGTGGGTGCAGTAAGCCTGAGCATGCTCGGTGAAGCCCTTCGTCCGCTGGAGATCTTTAAGTGGATTATTATTCCCCTTTTGCTCATTTTGGTGATGATTTATCGTCCAACCGGCCTCGTCGCCTTTAAAGAATTTGACGTTAAGAAACTTATAAAACCAAAAAACAAGCAGGAAAAAGAGATATAGAATGTCACTGCTTCGTGTTGATAAAATGAGCCACGACTTTGGGGGTCTTCGGGCCGTCAACAACTTCGATCTAAGCGTAGAACCCGGTCAGATCAGAGGTCTCATCGGACCCAACGGAGCAGGCAAAACCACGATTTTCAACCTTATCACCGGCATTTATAAACCCACTGAAGGGGACATCTATCTGGAAAGCAAAAGAATTACCGGCCTCGAGCCTCACCGGATCGCTCACATGGGCATTGCCAGAACCTTCCAAAACTTACAACTCTGGCGGCATATGACCGTCCTTGAGCACGTAAAGATGGCGTGTTACTCTAAGATAACCTATGGTCTGATCGGGGCCTTTTTCGGTACACCCAAGCGGCAAAGGGAAGAAGCTAAAATCGAGGCGAAATCCCACGACCTTTTGAAAATTGTCGGCGTCGACCACATTGCAGATCAGGTCGTAATTAATCTGCCTTACGGTGATCAGCGAAGGGTTGAGATGGCACGGGCCCTGGCGATAGAACCCAAAATACTGTTTCTGGATGAACCCACCGCCGGAATGAATCCGGAAGAGTTGATTCAGATGATGGAGATCATCAGGCATGTGCACCGAAAGCTGGGCCTGGCCATTTTTCTCATCGAACACAGGTTGAAGATGGTTATGGAGCTGTGCACGATGATCCAGACCCTTGACTTTGGTCGGGTTATTGCCGAGGGCACACCGGAAGAAATTCAAAACGACCCCAAAGTCATTGATGCTTATCTGGGCAAAGAGGTGGTGCTCTAATGTTGTTGTCAGTGGAAAACCTTAAAGTTTCATACGGTAATATTCGCGCGCTTCACGGCATTGATTTTCAGATCGATGACGGCGAGATTGTGTGCATCATCGGTGCCAATGGGGCCGGCAAGAGTACAACGCTGAGAGCAATTTCAAGATTGGTTCCGGTGGAAGAAGGGACAACAATGACCTTCATGGGCAATGACCTGCTTCAATACCCTGCGGACAAGGTGGTGAGCAAATTCGGAATTTCTCATGTTCCCGAAGGGAGGCGACTTTTCGGCAACCTGACGATAATGGAAAATCTCAGCCTGGCGACCTTTGCCAGAAAAGACAAAGAAAAGATCCAGGAGGATCTCGAGAGAGTATTCAGTATTTTCCCGCGCCTTGAAGAGCGCAAAACTCAGAAATCAGGAACACTGAGCGGCGGAGAGCAACAGATGCTTGCCATCGGAAGGGCGTTTATGAGCGGAAGAAGGATTATGCTCCTGGACGAGCCTTCAATGGGTCTTGCACCTTTACTCATGCTGAATGTCTTTAATGCGCTTAAACAACTCAACGAGGAAGGAACCACCATTCTACTTGTGGAGCAGAATGCCCGGATGGCGCTTCAATTTGCGCAGCGCGGCTATGTGCTCGAAAGCGGCAATCTGGTTTTGGAAGGACGTTCTGAAGAGTTGCTTGCAAATCCCGAAGTCAAGCAGGCCTATCTGGGGGGCTAAAATTCAATGTTGGATTTTTGTAATACTTTCGCCCTTTGAAAACGTTACCGCTTCAGGTATAATTAAATTTTTGCTGAAAGAACTCGTGAATAAGGGCTCGTAATGAAAGAACCTGCCCGGGCTATTCATAAAGGTTTTTGCTTTAACAGTGGGTTTCATCCACAAAGTAAAATCGAATATGGTTCTTTCAAAACGATCCCTAATCCACTCAGACAGCTTCCAGTCAAAAATTTAATCATACCTGAAGCTCCTTCTTGTTGGGTCGAAGCTGAAAGCGAAGACCAATGAAATCGATCTGTTTCAAAGGACTAAACTATTTCGAGTTTTAAATATTTTTATCCTGGACCTTGATCATTCAAAACTGATAATTTGGATGATAGACTATTATTTTAAATCTTCAATCCCTCCGGGTCGCAGACTATACGGGTCGGAGACAATGATCATCAATAAAAAATGGGGGACGTTATGACACGGGTAGGTATAATAGGTGCAACCGGTTATGCCGGGGCAGAGCTTGTGCGGATTCTTTGCGGTCATCCCGACATCGAGTTGACCATCCTGACGTCCCGCCAGTATGCCGGTGTAAAGTTTGACGAGATTTTTCCCTCGATGACAGGTTCTGTGAATCTGGTGTGTGAGGCCCTGGCCATAGATAAAATTTGTGACAACGCGGAAGTTGTATTTACCGCGCTTCCACACAAGATTCCCATGGAGATTGTGCCCGAGCTTATTTCTTGCGGCAAAAAGGTTATCGACCTTTCGGCTGATTTTAGATTCAAGGATTCTGCAACGTATGAAGCGCATTATCAGCAGCATACGGCAAAAGACCTGCTTGAAAAAGCAGTATATGGACTTTGCGAAGTCTATTTCGAAAAGATTAAGAATACAACTCTGGTAGGTGCTCCCGGATGTTATCCCACCAGTGTACTTTTGCCTCTGTTGCCGTTATTGAAGCGAAATTTTATTGAACCCCATGCCATTGTTGCCGATTCAAAATCCGGCGTCACCGGCGCCGGCCGCAGCCTATCCCTGACAACGCACTTTTGTGAGGTAAACGAATCGTTTAGGGCCTATAAGGTAGCAGATCACCGGCACAACCCCGAGATGGAGGAGGTGCTGACCATTGAATCCGGTCAGCCTGTGAATCTTACGTTTGTTCCCCACCTTGTTCCCATGTCCCGGGGAATACTTACCACCTTATATACCACTCCTGTAAAGGGTATTGGCCACAAAGATATTGAAGACTGTCTCACCACATTTTATTCCGGACGTCCGTTTGTTCGTATCTGTACAGAAAACCGATTGCCTGACACCCGGAATGTTCGCGGCACCAATTATTGCGACATCGGATTTAAGCTGGATGAACGGAACCAGCGTCTCATCCTGATTTCGGCCATCGACAACCTGGTCAAAGGCGCAGCGGGACAGGCTGTACAAAATATGAACATTATGCTCGGTCTGGATGAAACCGCAGGGCTAAAGATGGTTCCTTTTTCTGTTTAGAACCTATCTCAAAAAAAATCTAACTGCCCATGGCTGCGTTGCGAAACGGTTCAAAATGCTCACATACTACGTGTATGCTCCGCTTTTTCACCGCTTCACGCCCCCGATTCTCGGGATTTCGCAAAGCTCAACTTGCTTTTTGTTGAACCCTAATCTTATTTTTGAGATAGGTTCTATCTTAATTGGGGAAGTTGGCTATGCTGAACCCTGAACCCTGAACCCTGAACCCTGAACCTTTAGCCACTCGACCATTCAACCAATTCTTATCCTGTACTGCTTACCCCGGGTTTATTTCACCGCATGAGGCTTGGCAGCCAGAGGGCGATCTGGGGAAACAAAATGAGGAGCAGATTGCACACAAGCAAAGATATGAGCATGGGGAAAACTCCCCTGAAGATTTTCTCAAGGGGGACATCCCTTGCCACACCATAGACCACATAGACATTAATACCCACAGGCGGTGTAATCACACCCATTTCCGTGATAAGAACAATGACCACACCGAACCAGATCGGATCAAACCCGAGGGTTTGAACCACCGGAAAAAATATGGGGATGGTCAGCATGATCATGGCCAGTGCATCCATAAAACAGCCCCCGATAAGATAGACAAAAATGATCACGCCGATAATCGCATGGGGCGGAAGCGGAAGAGAACTTACGTAATCTGCAAGTATATACGGTATCCGGGTAATGGCCATAAAATGACCGAATATCACCGCACCGGTAACGATCACCATGATCATACAACTGATTTTGGTTGTATCTGCAAGAGAT
The DNA here is from genome assembly GCA_002868985.1 of Desulfobacteraceae bacterium. GTDB lineage: Bacteria > Desulfobacterota > Desulfobacteria > Desulfobacterales > UBA11574 > UBA11574. Next base: position 6,361 of record PKTV01000061.1, read on the forward strand.
TGAATAAACCCTTTCCAGTGAAGTTGCCCCCTGATTATGGCGATAAGAAGGGTCATAAAAGCCCCGATTGCCGCAGCCTCGGTGGGAGTGAATATCCCAAAAAAAATTCCGCCCATGACCAGTGCAAACAATAGCAGGGTTTCGAGAATGCCGGCAAAGGACCTGAATTTTTCACGAATGTTGCTCTTGGGACCCGGGGGGGCCAGAGAGGGGTTTTTCATGACACGAAGATGAATGGTCAAAAGAAAAAGAAGGCAAAGGAGAATACCGGGCAGGATACCGGCTGCGAAAAGTTTTCCAATGGACTGCTCGGTGAGAATGCCGTAGACGATGAAAATCACACTGGGAGGTATAAGAATACCCAGACTGCCAGCCGCAGCCACGGTACCTGTGGCAAGGCCCATATCGTATCCATATCTTTTCATTTCAGGAAGGGCAACCGTGGCCATGGTGGCCGCTGTTGCATTGGTTGAGCCACATATGGCGGAAAAAGCGGCGCAGGCACCCACGGTTGTCATGGCCAGACCCCCGCGCCGATGCCCCAGCAGCACATAGGCTGAATCATACAGCCTTCGGCTGATGCCGGCGTGAAAGGCAATCTGGCCCATAAATACAAAAAGGGGAATAACGGTCAAATTATAGGAGGAAAAAACATCCCAGACATCCCGGGCCAAAAGGTTCAATCCTGCATCAATATTCACCACATAGCTGAATCCGATAAGTCCCAGAAAACCCATGGCAAAACCCACAGGCATTTTCGAGTACAAAAGGACAATCAGGATGATAATCCCGATGATTCCAGTAGTTGACAGGCTCATTTCTCTATGATCTTCAAAACATTTTTGATTAAATCTGATAAAAGTATAAGACAAACGACTGCCGCGGAAAAACCGATTCCATACACAAATGGATAAAAGGGGAGCTCCAATGTTAGTGAAACCTCATGTGAAGCGTAAAGATCATGGGCATAAATGATGGACTGCCATGCAATGAGTGCAAAAAGGAACAATCCAAAGCAGCTGGTGATACATTCAATGAGCCTTTGAAGCCTCGAAGGGAAAAGACTGACAATAAAACTCACCGATACATGTCCTTTTTCTATAGATGTATGGGCCATGGCAAAAGAGACGGCTACGGCTCCCAGAAAACAGACCAGTTCATACGTACCGGGAATTGGTTTGCGAAAATAACGTAAAACAACATCTGCGCAGGTCAATAACATCATGGCAACAATGGCCATTCCTGCAACCCAGTACATTTTTTTTGCCAGAGCGTGGCCCAATTTTTCAAAAATGTGCATTTTGCTAAATATTTATTGAGTTATTAAGGCTCGACATCGGTTCAAAAGTAAATAATCCTGATCCAGAGGGATATGCTTTGGTTTGCCTCTGAAAGGGGCTGTTTGCCTAATAGTCAGATAAGTTAAAAGTGCCTATTTATCCCGTATTAAACGGGGAAGTTGTGGAGTCGCTCCGCTCTCTCCGAGCTGTAGGCTCTACGAGCCGGAAGCCACTGATTTTATATAATTGTCAGAATTCCTTAACTTTAGCTCACTTTAAACTTTAGTTCACTTCAAACTATCGCACCGTACCTTCTTGCAGAGCCGCTTAACTCTGACCTATCTCAAAGGACCAGGTTTTCAAGATCGAAAAAAAGGGTTGTCCATGGCCATTCATGTCTGGCCAGGACAACCCGGAAAATCATCGACCTATTTCGAACATTTTTTCATCAACTCTTTTATTTTCTTAATGTGCTTATCCCCGTCAGGAGTATTTGCGATATAATCGTTGATGACGGGTTCGACAGCTTTTCGCCACCTGGCACTCTCTTCATCAGACAGTGATATAATCTCGTTGCCAAGACTTTGTGTATATTTTTTGCCTTCTTGATCGGTGCTGTCCCATACCTTACCGTGAACATCGGTATATTTGTCGCTCACCTCATCGAAAATTTTCTTTATATCAGCTGGAAGTGCGTTCCACTTATCCAGATTCATGACAACAAAGAAGGTGGTGGTGTAACCGACGCTGTAACATTCGGTGGTATATTTGATAACTTCGGCCTGTTTCCATCCCTTCAAAACCTCAAACGGGCCGAACGTCCCTTCGACAACGCCCTTTTTAAGGGCTTCATAGGTGCCGCCCTGGGGCATGGCCACAGGAACTCCGCCGAGGGCCTTTACAATTTTAGCACTCAATCCGGTGGCCCTGATCTTCATGCCTTTTATATCTTCGAGTTTTTTGACCGGTTTCTTGGTATGCAAAAGGCCGGGGCCATGAGCATGGAGATAAAGCACTTTTACGTCACTTAACTCTTTGGGCTTAAAGGTCTTTGCGAACTCCTGGGCCACCCTGCTGGCAACTTTTCCATTGGGATAACCCATGGGAAGGTCAACTGCGGCCATGACCGGAAAACGTCCACGGGTATACGCAAAAAGGCTGAAGCCCAAATCCGATATTCCTTTGACGGTGCCGCTATAGCATTGGGGTGCTTTTGTAAGGGTTCCACCCGGAAAAACGGTGATCTGCACCTTATTGTCGGTGAGCTTTTCAACTTCTTTGGCCCAGTCCATTGCAGCTTTTGTCTGCCCATGGGTCGGCGGGAAAAAAATACTGAAGGTCAGTTTGGTTGGTTTTGCTTCTGCACTGAGCGCGCTCGTCGCTGTCAGGGTTATTCCAATAACAATGGCCCAGAAAAACATAGAGATTCTTTTGATCATCACAGTTTCCTCCTTTTTGAGTAATAAAATGGATGGTAACGTAAAAAAAATGTTGAAATTTCTTACAAATTAATGAAATCCGATATAATAAAATGAGAAATAAGACAATAGATAATTTGATTTCTCGATACAATGGTTTTTCTGTAAGAAGCGTGATGCCATTATCAAAATCAAATGACGAGACTTCTTGACATTATGATTTTATTAGATTAATAAAACGTGTCGTTTTGTTATTGATCATGCCTTTAGCTTTTTTGAATTTATGGAATAAATACCGCATTTAAATAATTTCTAAGCATCCATTAACAGACTAAAACACAAACAACGGAAGCCGAATATCAAAAGGTTTGTATCAAAATTTTAAACTTTTGGGGAAAGGAGATTAAAAATGGCAGCAAAACTAATTAAGGGAACCGAGATTCGTGAACAGATTCTCGAAGAAATTACAGCAGAAGTGGCGGAAATCAAGGAGAAACACGGCGTTGTGCCCGGCCTTGTAACCATTTTGGTGGGTGAAAACCCCGCCTCCATGTCATACGTGACGCTAAAAATTAAAACAGCCCACCGCGTCGGTTTTCATGAGATACAAGACAGCCAGTCCGAAGATCTTTCCGAAGACGCGCTTTTAGGTTTAATTGACAAGTATAACAAGGACGAGACCATCAACGGCATTCTTGTCCAACTTCCCCTGCCCAAGCATGTTGATGAAAAGAAGGTGTTAAACGCCATAGATCCTGACAAAGATGTGGATGGATTTCATCCGGTCAATGTGGGACGACTCATGATTGGCGGCGGTGAGCTTAAATTTCCGCCCTGTACCCCTGCCGGTATACAGGAGATGATTGTTCGTGCCGGTGTTGAAACAAAAGGAGCTGAAGTTGTGGTGGTCGGCCGTTCAAATATTGTGGGTAAACCCATTGCCAATATGATGCTCCAGAAGGGCGTCGGTGCCAATTCGACCGTAACCATCGTTCACACAGGCACAAAAGATCTGGCGTCACATTGTCAGCGTGCAGACATTCTGATTGTGGCCGCCGGGGTTCCGGGTCTGGTAAAACCGGAATGGATCAAACCGGGTTCCTGCGTAATTGATGTCGGTGTCAACAGGATCGGAGAAAAGATCAGTGAGAAGACCGGCAAAAAGATCGCGATTTTAAGTGGAGATGTCGACTTTGATGCTGCCAAAGAGATCGCCGGCTGGATCACTCCGGTACCCGGAGGTGTTGGCCCCATGACCATCACCATGCTGATGAAAAATACACTGAAATCCCTTAAATTTAAGCTTGGAATCGCTTAATCCTATCATACGGAATAACGGGGAGAGATGCTCTTTCCCCGTTATTCTATAATCATGTCGTTTCCTTAAAGTTTAGACCTTTGCAAGACCCCCCTTTTTGCCCAATTTCTAAGCCTGCCTTTCCTGTCGGAACGTTGTGGAAATCCAAATATGTCAAAAATATCAAGTTCCTATGTGGAAAGGTAGAACTTAACCATGAGAATGTTAATGAGGGGTTTTACAAGATTAACTAATGCTTTAAGCAAAAAGGCCGATAATTTAGAAGTGGCTGTTGTTTTGCATGTTGCACGTTATACAGAACGTTCAGGATTACACCAGCAACAGAAGCCGGGGGTGATAAAAGAGTGTCGTCTTATTGTAGATTTCGTTGCACTGGCAAATTAGGAGACTAACAAATCGTCCTCGTTATTGACAAACCTAACCTCTTTATGATAGGATACTCCAAATTTTTGAATACTAAAGATTTCCTAAAAAGTCAGTCAATTCTTTTTTATGAAAGAGTTTTGTAGAGGGTATTTTGCGTTTGATGATCCAACAAGATGTATTGACTTATAACCTTTAAAAATTACTATCTTTTATTGTAGGCGGGTGTTTTTCTAAACCGTCAAAAATATTATGGACGAAAAAATTTCTTTTTACATTTTAAATTATACGGGCAAGACTGTGAAACAGTTGGCTGTTTCCAG
>PKTV01000336.1 GCA_002868985.1 Desulfobacteraceae bacterium
CAAAGTGGCCGGAGTTATCGCTGCGTTTAAAAAGTTTTGTGTCATTACCGGTGGTCCGGGAACCGGCAAAACTTTCACGACGGCAAAAATTCTCGCTCTTCTTTTAGAGCTATCCCGAAAAGATAAACTCAGCATTTTGATCGCTGCGCCCACAGGAAAAGCAGCGGCGAGGATCGGTGAATCAATTAAAGCTGCAAAAAAAACACTCAACTGCAGCGATGATATTATTGATGCCATACCTTCCGAGACATACACGATTCACAGAATGCTGAAAACAATTCCTGGTTCCCCATATTTTTACCATAATGCTGAAAATCCTCTCACTGCCGACATCGTAGTGGTGGATGAAGTTTCAATGGTGGATCTTGCGTTGATGTCCAAACTCCTTTCAGCTGTGAAAAATGATGCCAGAATCATACTCATTGGAGACAGGGATCAGCTTGCTTCAGTGGAAGCAGGTTTTGTAATGTCAGATATCTGTGACAGGGACAATGTCCACTTATTTTCAGAATATTTTTACAAACAGTTTGAGAAGCTAACCCGGTGTAAAATGGAAGTCCCGAGTAAGAAACTTAAAGACAATCCGGGCCTTTATGACTGCATGGTTGTTCTAAAAAAGAGTTATCGATTTACAGATACCAGTGGAATTGGAGAATGCAGCCGAGCTGTAAATAACGGCAAATTTGATGAAACTTTCTCAACCTTTAAAAGCAATCCGGATCAAATCGATTGGAAAAAGATCTCAGGCCCTAACGATCTTTCAATGGCCCTGTCAAAAGAAGTCATCAATGGATATTCAGATTATCTTAATTGCCATGATCCTCACAGAGTACTTGAGCTGTTTAATCGATTTAGAATACTCTGTGCCGTCAAATTTGGCGCATTGGGTGTTATTGAAATAAACAGATTGACGGAGGAAATATTAAACCGGAACGGCTTTATCGAACTCGATAATTTATCAACCTATCCATGGTACAGAGGAAGACCTGTTCTGATTACGCGTAACGATTACAACCTGGAACTTTTTAATGGAGATATCGGAATTACCATGCCAGAACCGGATTCAAAAAGCAAAGATTTGTATGTTTACTTTTCAGGTGTCGCCGGTAAACCCAGGCGGTTTTTTCCACATCGGCTTCCGGAACACGAAACAGCTTATGCAATGACTGTTCACAAAAGTCAGGGGTCAGAGTTTGAGATGGTCCTTCTTATTTTACCGAACCAAGATTATCCTGTATTAACTCGTGAACTGCTTTACACAGGAATTACCAGAGCCAAAAATCATATTTCGATTTGGGGTAGGGAAGAGATCATTAAAAGCACCATATTGCGTAAAATTAACCGTAACTCAGGGTTGAAGGATGCGTTGTGGGAAGAAACAGATTAAGTGAACTAAATTTGATGGTTTTGTAAAAAGCCGAAATAGTCGTCACTCCCACGAAGGCGGGAGTTAATAATCCAACTCAATTATAAAAATGCCAATACGTTAACAGGGAACCTCGATGAAAAAAACAATAATAAAAGGAACCGGTCGTTATGTACCGCCACGTATTGTAAAAAACGACGATCTTTCACAATGGATGGATACGTCAGACGAATGGATTCGACAACGGACCGGAATAGAGCAAAGACACTGGATACCAGAAAACGGCGGCATTGGGTCTTCAGATCTCGGGCTTGAAGCAGCAAGAATCGCCCTTAAGCGAGCGGAGTGGTCACCTGAAGATATTGATCTCATTATATTCGGAACCTTGAGTCCGGATATCTATTTCCCGGGTTCAGGGTGTATCTTGCAGCATAAACTCGGGCTTAAAACAACGCCTGCCCTTGATATTCGGCAGCAATGCACAGGGTTTATTTATGGGTTAACCACTGCAGACGCTTTTATTCAAAGCGGGCATGCAAATCGAATACTTTTAGTCGGTGCCGAAGTTCATAGCACGGCACTCGACATTTCTACTCGGGGTCGCCATGTGTCGGTCATATTTGGTGACGGTGCAGGTGCCGCCTGTTTAGAGGGAGTTGAAACCGAGGAATCTGTGGGTGTGTTAGCCTCTGTACTTCACGCCCAGGGAGAACTGTCAAATGCCCTTATGATGGAACTGCCGTCTCACAAAATGAGCCCATTCTTAAGCAAAGAAATGTTGAAAGAAAGCCGCCATTACCCGGTGATGGATGGCAGGCTGGTTTTTAAAATCGCGGTGAAAAGACTTTCACATGTAACCAAAGAGGTTTTGCAAAAAGCGAATCTTTCATTGGATGATGTCGACCTTTTCATTCCTCATCAGGCCAATCTTCGTATCAACGAAGCATTTGCAAATCTGATGAATGTATCTCCGGAAAAAGTGTTTAACAATATTCAGCGATATGGAAATACAACAGCAGCGAGCATACCCATCGCATTGGATGAAGCCCTTGAGAAGAACCGTATCGGCAAGGGCAGCACGGTTGTTTTTCTGGCACTGGGTGCAGGATTGACATGGGGAGCAGTAATTTATCGATTCGCAGAATAAAAACGTTTAACTTGTGACATTCTCAAAGGCCATCAGAAAAAAGGGTATTCAGATAAAATTTGGTGATGGGATCGACATTCTCAAAAGTGTGTGACTTGTCTTGATTTTTCATGGCCATTTCTTTTCGAATATCTGTGGCTAAGATTTTGCCCAGTTCTACGCCAAATTGATCAAAGGGATTGATGCCCCAGATAAAGGCTTCAAAAACGGTTTTGGCTTCATAAAAGGCAAGAAGACGACCGATATTTTCAGGAGAGAGATCGTTTAATAGAATGGTTGATGACGGTCGGTTTCCTGAAAAAGATTTTGCAGGATTTGCGTCTTCCTTCCCTCGGGCAAGGGCGGTGGGCTGTGCAATGAGATTTGACCAGAGTTCCTGATGATTGGTCACTCCTTTTGATTGGTTTTGATACTGTTTATAATGGGGATGAATGACACCGATAAAATCAATGGGAAAAGGCCTTCCCTGGTGGGCCAACTGAAAGAATGAATGCTGCGCATTGGTGCCCGGTTCTCCGAAAATGATACCCCCTGTTGGTTCATCCTGCGAGTTGCCGTCTTCGGTGACGGATTTGCCGTTACTTTCCATACTGAGTTGTTGGATATGGGCCGACAGTTTGGAAAGCGGTGATGCATAGGGTATAATGGCTTGTGCCGGATAACTTAAGAAATTGTTGTTCCAAACCGAAATTAAAGCCGCCACGAGCGGAATATTTTCTCTTTCTGTTGCATGTCGGGCATGCAGATCCATTTCTTCAGCGCCTTTTAAAAACCGTTCGAACCGCTCATACCCGAGATAAAGGCTCAACGGCAACCCGCCTACGGCAGAGGTGACACTGTATCTCCCACCAATGAAATCAAACATATGAAATGAGGAAAGGAGCGGATTTGCGGGATCATCTCCGGGAGACCCCTTGCTGGTCACCGTTACAAAGTGTTTGGCGGGATCAAGCCCCTTTGCTTCAATAAAAGCGATTACCTGATTGGTATTGGCCATGGTTTCCGCCGTGGTATAGCTTTTTGAAATGACTATCCAAAGGGTTCTTTCAATATCAATGACGGATACAATTTTTCCGAAGTTATGGATATCGACATTGGAAAGAAACATCATCTTCATATTCTTGTCCGCCATCGCATGGAGTGCATTGGCAACGAACTCGGTCCCAAGGTATGATCCTCCGATTCCGATAACAACCACGGTATTAAATGGTTTTCCAGTGGATCCGGTGATTTTTCCCTCATGAATGGTTGAAACGAATGCTTTAATGTCTTTTCGAACTTTACGTATCGAAGGCATGACGTCTTTACCGTCGACAAAAACAGGATCATCGGAAAAATTTCTTGTGGCCGTGTGAAGTGCCGGCCGATTTTCCGTGACATTGACTTTTTTACCGCTGACCATATCGTCAAACCGTTGCTTTAGCTTTCTAAATTCAGCCAATTCGATCAAGTGATCCATAGTTTTCTCGTCGACTCTCTGACGGGAAAAATCATAAAAAATACCGGAAGATTTTAAAGAAAATTTTTCAAGACGGTTGTTGTCCGTAAGCAGGTGTTTTAAATGTTTTTCAGGTAAATTCATAATATCGGCATGTTGTATCAACCGATTCCAGGTCGGATTTTCATTATGCTTGGGCTGGGTCATATGGTCCTCCGGTAGATGATCGAACTAACTTCGCCTCGAACAGGAGACAACCTCGGACAAAACAGTGTGTATCTTGTCCAAAACTTGACAATCGTCTTCACATCCTGGGAAATCCCTTCTATGTACACACTCTTTACAAGGACTTTTAGTAAGATAACCGATTTCGAAATCGAATCTGTATTTAACATTTGTAGAGGGTAAATATTTTATAAATTTAGGAATCATAACTTTCGAATACCATATCATCTCTATCAGCACAAGAAAAACCCATCCATTGAGATTGACGGGTTTTTATAAAAAAACGATGAAATTTATATATCTTATAAAAGGACTTGATGGCCAGCTTCGATGTATCGAACAACACCCTAATTGATTAATATTGTTCGTCGTATAGGTTATTTGTGCTGGTGATCTTTTTTACCCTCAAGAATCGCATGCATACGATCCCGTTCGGCCTTTGTTTTGCGGAGCTGATCTTTGATTTTAGCTTGTTTTTCAAAGGGGATGCTCTTTATTTTTTTCTCCAGCCTTTCCACCTCTTTCATCAATCGATAAAGCTCTTGTGCAATCATTCGAATCGGCATGGCATATATGGACCTATGTTGAGAGGTTCAAGGTTCACGGTTTCAGGTTGAAGGTCACTATTTTGTGAGATAGTAAGAAGGTTAGAACGTATGAAGGTCGGCAATCCCCGTTATTTCCAAACTTCTGATCTTTTTTCTTCCGGCCTTCTGTCCCTATATTATAACCCTTGAACTTTGAACCCTGAACCACTTAACCTGAGTGGTATTATTTTTAGGCTTTGCATAAATTTTTATTTTTGTGATATTTATTATATGATATATGAACGATTTTCAATATGGTAATAATAGAAATTTGCGGGGAAATATGCGTATCGGTATAGGATATGATGTTCATCGGTTGGTTGAAGGGCGAAAGCTAGTATTAGGCGGAGTCACCATTCCTTTTGAAAAAGGTTTGCTTGGGCATTCTGATGCTGATGTCCTTATTCATGCCGTGTGTGACGCACTGTTGGGGGCAGCCGGTTTGGGTGATCTTGGTTTGCATTTTCCGGATACCGATCCAAAATTAAAAGATATCTCCAGCATGACAATTCTCTCAAAAACGCATAATTTCTTGAAAGATAAAGGCTTTAGGGTCATCAATTTAGATTCAACTATTATGACCGAAGCACCTAAAATTACATCTTTTAAAGCAATAATGGAAAAAAATATTGCAAGAACAATTGAAATTGAACCGGAGTGTGTTAATGTTAAAGCAACGACATTAGAAACTCTTGGAATGATAGGGAAGGGGGAGGGTATTGCCGCCTTATGCATCGCACTCATTGAGTAAAATCGCAACTTGAAACCGTAAACTCAAGTTAAAACAAATACGGATATAAAACAATGTCACTTCGCGTTTTTAATACACTGAACAGAAAAAAAGAGGTTTTTAAGCCTTTAGACCGCGGAAAAGTCCGAATGTATGTTTGCGGCCCCACGGTATATGATTCCTGCCATATTGGGCATGCAAGGTCTGTGATCGTTTTTGATGTTATCGCCCGATATCTGAAAGAAATAGGCTATAAGGTGATATATGTCAGAAATTTCACCGACGTAGATGATAAAATCATCGACAAGGCAAATCAACTCGGTATTGACTCAACGGCAGTCGCGGAAAGATTCATCAAAGAATTTTATGATGACATGGATGCCCTGAATGTTGAGAGAGCGACCATAGAGCCCAAGGCTACCGATCATATCACACAGATCATTCAATTCATTGAAAAGTTAATTGAAGGGGGATTTGCATACCGGGTAGAAGGTGATGTGTATTTTTCCGTTGAAAAGTTCGAAGAATACGGAAAGCTTTCCGGCCGCAAACTGGACGAAATGGAAGCCGGCGCCAGAATCGATATCGATGAAAGAAAGAGCAATCCTTTTGATTTTGTCTTATGGAAATCCGCCAAACCCGGCGAACCCCACTGGGAGAGTCCATGGGGCATGGGACGGCCCGGATGGCACATAGAGTGTTCGGCCATGAGCAGCGAATATCTGGGGGCAACCTTTGACATTCATGGCGGCGGCAAAGATCTGTGCTTTCCACATCATGAGAATGAAATCGCCCAATCGGAAAGTATTTCCGGAAAACCGTTTGTCAAATACTGGATACACAACGGCTTTGTAAATATAAATCAGGAAAAAATGTCGAAGTCTTTGGGCAATTTTTTGATGATTAAAGATATTTTGAAAACATATCATCCGGAAGTTGTGCGTCTTTTTCTTCTTTCCAATCATTATCGCAGTCACGTTGACTTTACAGAAAAAGCAATGGACGAATCCCGCAAGAGACTTGATAAGATATATGCATTTTTTGCACGAGTCGAGGAGAAAATAGGATCTGTGTCAGACCGAAACATTGAGCCTGGTGATTGTTGGCAGCAATTTTGTGAGGCAATGGACGACGATTTCAATTCAGCGCTGGGCATCGGCGTTATTTTTGATACGGTTCGCACGGTCAATCGTATGCTGGACCAATATGAAAACAGGGGTTCTGAACAGCTTTATTCTTACCAATTAAAGAAAACCATACAAGACGCTCTGGCTGACATTCGGAGAACCGGCAATATTCTCGGGATACTACTTGAGAAACCCACTGTATATTTTGATAAACAACAAACACAGGGCCTCGAACAAAAATCCGTTGATCCCACCATGATTGCAAAGATGGTTGAAGAAAGAAATGCAGCCAGAAAGGCTAAGAATTGGAAAAAGGCCGATCAGATCAGAGATCAGCTTGCTGACATGGATGTTATTCTGGAAGACCGGCCTGATGGAACGGTGTGGAAGATCAATAATTAATGAATTCGTATCTGCCACTAAGAAGCCAAGTCACGAAGAAAGAATAATAAATATATCCTTTGTGCCTGCCCGCCATCGGCTTCGCCTTGGGCGAGGCGGGCGGGCCTTAGTGCCTTTGTGGCAATTTTTTTTGGTTCTGTAAAAATTCAATCGACAATCGTTTGCACATGAAGCGGAAAAGTTCCACAAAATCCAATCTATTACTTATTATATAAGAATCATATCATACCAATCATTATGCCTTCCTTTAAGTTAGTTTCAGATTTTACCCCAAAGGGCGATCAAACAGATGCAATTCGTGCTTTAAGTAAAAGAATCCAGTCCGACGAGAAGCACAACGTTCTTTTGGGTGTCACCGGCTCAGGAAAAACATTTACAATGGCACATGTCATTGCAAACATCGGAAAACCGGCCCTGGTCATCGCTCCGAATAAAACCCTTGCCGCGCAGCTTTATAGTGAATTCAGAATTCTCTTTCCTGAAAATGCTGTGGAATATTTTGTGAGCTACTATGATTACTACCAGCCCGAAGCATACATCCCATCAAGCGACACGTATATTCAAAAAGACTCTTCTATCAACGAGATGATCGACAAACTTCGCCATTCGGCTACACGGTCGGTATTGTCCCGCCGGGATGTAATTGTGGTGGCGAGCGTATCGTGCATATTCGGTCTCGGCGCCCCTGAAGAGTATTTGGCCATGCGTGTTGAATTGGAAAAAAATATGACGCTCGAACGTGATACATTACTTGCGGAACTGGTGGCCATGCATTACGAAAGAAATGACGTCGATTTTTATAGAGGGATTTTCAGGGTTAGGGGAGACCGGGTTGAAATTTATCCGTCATATGAAGAGGACAACGCCCTTCGTATCGAATTTTTTGGAGACGAGTTAGAATCGATTTCCGAGATTGACCCTCTCAGGGGTATTGTCAGAAAACACTTGAACCGTATTGCCATATATCCGGCCAGTCATTACGTAACCCAAAAAAAAATTCTTAAAAGAGCCGTTAAAACCATTACAACTGAATTAACACGGAGGATTGACTATTTCAGGGATGAAAATAAACTGATTGAAGCACAAAGAATTGAAGAAAGGACAAACTTTGATTTGGAAATGATGCAGGAACTGGGATACTGTAATGGAATCGAAAATTATTCCCGCCATCTAACGCAAAGAGCGCCCGGAGAACCACCACCGACACTTTTGGATTATTTCCCAAATGATTTTTTGATGTTTACTGATGAAAGCCATATCACCATTCCCCAACTTCGAGCCATGTACAAAGGGGATAGATCGCGCAAAAGTACCCTTGTTGAATATGGATTCAGACTGCCGTCGGCCCTGGATAACCGTCCATTGACTTTTGAAGAATTTGAGTCAAAAGTATCGCAGGTGGTTTATGTTTCAGCCACGCCTTCCGATTATGAAATTTCAAAAGCAAAAAATGAACTCGTCGAACAAATTGTGAGACCTACCGGGTTGATCGACCCCATGATCGAGGTGAGAAAAGCCAAATACCAGGTAGACGATCTATTCGAAGAAATCCGACAACGGTTGGAAAGAGATGAACGGGTGTTGGTCACCACTCTGACAAAGCGTATGGCTGAAGATCTCACAGAATATTATTCGGATATGGGAACAAAAGTTCAGTATCTTCATTCAGATATCCACACTCTGGAAAGAATGGACATCATCCACAATTTAAGAAAAGGAGAATTCGATGTGCTCATCGGAATCAATCTTCTTCGTGAGGGGCTCGATATTCCTGAAGTCTCACTTGTGGCCATACTCGATGCCGATAAAGAGGGTTTTTTACGTTCAGCCCGGTCGCTGATCCAGACCTGCGGTCGCGCTTCCAGAAATGTCAGAGGACAGGTGATTATGTATGCCGATTTCGTGACCCGATCCATGCAACAGGCCATTGACGAAACAAACCGGCGACGAACTATTCAAAAACTATACAATAAACAGCATTCGATTACACCGACAAGCATAGAAAAAGAGATTACACCTGTCTTTAAAAAGCTGTACGAGTTTAAAGATACACCGAAAGACAGGGTAGCAGAAACACTTGCTCAATATGAATCTGAAGAAAATCTTGATGTCATCATCAGAAATCTTGAAAGAGAGATGAAACAGGCAGCAAAAGAGTTAGAGTTTGAACAGGCCGCTGAAATTCGAGATCAAATCCAAGCCATAAAAGAAATGATCGTCTTTGAGCTTTGAATTCATTTTTCACTCTCATATTTTGGGCAATTTCAATTACTTCACAAATCGTAATAGTGTGGTCATTTGAAACAAATCGATTCCAAAGGAGCTTCAGGTATAATTAAATTTTTGACTGGAAGCTGTCTGAGTGGATTAGGGATCGTTTTGAAAGAACCATAGCCAATTTAACATTATGGATGAATTCCTCTGATAAAGCAAAAACCTTTATAAATTGCCCGGGCAGGTTCTTTCATTACGAGTCCTTATTCACGAGTTCTTTCAGCAAAAATTTAATTATACCTGAAGCGGTAATGTTTTCAAAAGGCTAAACTGTTACAACAAATCGTAAAATATCGAGTCGCATAACGAAAGAAATGACATCGAAAAAAACAATATTTGAATTAACAACTGCCAGTGAGGATCCAGCATCCGGTATCAAAGATAAATTGGCCAAGGTTTCTTCCCAGCCTGGTGTTTATCTAATGAAAGACGCCCATGGCAAAGTGATATATGTGGGTAAAGCCAGGAACTTAAAAAAACGGTTGGCTTCATACTTCGGACGCATTGGAAACAGCACATCACGAATAGACATGAAAACAGAAATTCTTATTCGAAACATATCGAATTTTGATACAATCATCACCGATAGCGAAAAAGAAGCCCTGATTCTTGAATCGAACCTTATCAAACGCTACAAACCTCGCTATAATGTTATTTTAAAAGACGACAAAAGATACCCCTCTTTACGTTTGGACATCAATAATCCATATCCAAACCTTACCGTGGTCAGAAAAGTTTTTAAAAACGGTGCCCTCTATTTTGGCCCATTTTCTTCTTCTGCCGCTGTTCAAAAAACACTTAAAATTATCCATAAAACGTTCAGACTCAGAAAGTGTAAACAAAAGGATTTTAATCGTCGTACAAGACCCTGTCTCAACTACCAAATAGCATCATGTCTTGGGCCTTGCTGTCTTAAAGTGGACCATAAACTCTATGATGACATTGTAAAAGAGGTTGTCTTATTCTTAAAAGGAAGAACCCCCGATCTGATTAAAAAAATAAAACAGGAGATGATCTCTGCTGCGAATGTACATGATTATGAAAAAGCGGCGGTTTTGAGGGACAAAATGTTTGCACTTGAGCAGACGCTCGAAAAACAGGTGGCAGTTACGAATGATTTTAAAGACCGGGACGTACTGGGAATTGCAAGATCTGATGAGAATTCTATGTTTACGCTTCTTTTTATCCGCAGCGGGTTTCTTGTTGGGACACGAAATTTTAAGTTTTCTAAGACGATGTCAACAGACACCGAAATAATTGGCGAATTTATACGACAATATTATGATACAACACGTTTTATTCCTAAAGAGATTCTGGTCCCAACACCACTTGAAGACGCATTTTTAACAGAAGAAATGCTAAGCACAATCAAAGGACAAAAGGTTAAGATTTTATCACCCAAACGGGGTGAAAAGGTTCGCCTTGTTAAAATGGCCTATCAAAATGCAAAAAACAGCCTCCGAGAGCTCATTGCCGAAGTTTCAAAAGATACCCAACTTCTCGTGCGTCTTCAGCAGCGGTTGAAGATGGACAGAATACCGTTTCGGATTGAATGCTTTGATAATTCCAGCATTTCAGGAAAAGATGCTGTTTCCGGTATGGTTGTTTTTGAAAAAGGAAAGCCGAATAAATCTTTATATCGAAAATACAGACTCAAGACAACTATAGCAAAGGACGACTATGCCTGTATGGCTGAAGTCCTTAA
>PKTV01000106.1 GCA_002868985.1 Desulfobacteraceae bacterium
GTCGGGCACCTCCCCGGCCATGTTCGTTATGTTTTCCGCGCTTCTTGAAAAAGGGGACCAGGTCATCATCTCAGACCCCCATTACGCCTGTTATCCGAATTTTATCAAATTCGTCCAGGGTGAACCGGTACTTGTTCCTGTTTTCGAGGAAGACGGATTTCAATACAGGCCGGAAGCCATTGAAAAAAAGATCACCCGAAAAACAAAGGGAATCTTTATCAACTCTCCGTCCAACCCCACCGGAAATCTGCTGTCCCGGGAACGTATGGCAGCCATTGCCGACCTGGCTTCAGACCCGGATTCACCCTACATCATATCAGATGAGATTTACCATGGCCTGGTGTATGAGGGAAAAGAACATTCGATACTGGAATTTACTCAAAAGGCCTTCGTTTTCAATGGCTTTTCGAAATTGTATGCCATGACGGGTTTGAGACTTGGATACATGATCGCACCAGAACATTTCATTCGACCCATCCAGAAGATTCAGCAAAATTTCTTTATCTCTGCAAATGCCATGGTGCAGGTCGCGGGGATTGCGGCACTCAGGGAAGCAGAGAAAGATATTTTGGAAATGAAGCGAATTTACAACGAGCGCAGAAAATACATGATCCAGCGCCTTAAAGCTATGGGACTCGGAATTACCGTAGAGCCGACAGGGGCGTTCTATGTATTTGCCAATGCAAAACACATCTCCGGTGATTCTTATGGGCTCGCATTTGATATTCTTGAAAAGGCCCATGTGGGGGTAGCACCCGGCATTGATTTTGGCAAAAATGGGGAGGGTTATCTTCGATTTTCATATGCAACCTCCATGGGAAATATTGCCGAGGCGATGGATCGACTGGAGAATTATCTAAAGATGAGACAGGACTTATGATTAAAGGCTCAAGGCATATAAAGCTGAACTTTGGAGCTTTCCTCGAATTGGAATAATGGAATGTTGGAATAATGGCTTCTTTTCAATAAACCCAATATTCCAACATTCCATTATTCCAGATTTCCAAAGACAATAGGGTCCGCAAATCCATTAGGTATGATAACTCATGGCCATTTAAAAGATCGTTTTTGGACAAGAGTAAAATTCATCATGATCATCAAATCAGCGGAATTCGTGAAAAGTGCCGTCAAGCCATCCCAGTACACTTCTGCGGCTTTACCGGAAATCGCTTTTACCGGGCGTTCCAATGTGGGCAAATCATCGCTGATCAACACCCTCGTTAACCGCAAACATCTGGTTAAAACCAGTTCCACGCCCGGTCGTACCCAGTTGATTAATTTTTTTATTATAAACAAGACAATTTCGTTTGTGGATCTGCCGGGATTCGGATACGCCAAGGTTCCTGCTTCTGTTAGAAAATCTTGGGGTCCCATGATTGAAACCTACCTTTCAACAAGAAAAACATTAAAAGGCGTTGTTCTTATCATGGATATTCGCCGCATCCCTGGGATGCAGGAACTCAATTTTATCGAATGGCTCCATTATTACAATATTCCCAGCATTCTAATTTTGACAAAAAGTGACAAACTGTCTAAAATAAAACAAAAGAACCAACACTTGGCCATCGCCAAAGCACTCAGTGTAAACGAAGAGGAACTGATCCTGTTTTCCGCCAAATCACGCATGGGAAAAGGTGGTGTATGGAAAACCATTGAACGGTTGATCGGTTAGAACGTAGGGACTGGGGCCCCAGAGGGAATAATGGAGTTATGGAAAGATGGATTTTAAGGAATTTTTAACCATTTAAATTTAGTTGCTTCCGCCCCTATTTCCAACATTCCATTCTTCCATGCCGTATGCATAAACAGGTTACCATAAAAAACATTTGGTAACATTAAGTTGTAAAATTTCCGGGACATTTAATTATAATAACATATTCTATCTTGATAAATTTCTTTCGGCCAACCGCTTAAAAGACATTTTACGAGAGATTTCAGGTATAACATGTCAAACATGCAGGACAAATTAAAAATTTTTAGATCCGGGTTCGTCGCCATTGTCGGTTCGCCGAATGCGGGGAAATCAACGCTTTTAAACCAGATGATGGGCCAAAAGATCTCTATTACATCTAAAAAACCACAAACCACACGGAACCGGATACTGGGCGTGGTTCATCGTCCTGCTTCTCAGTTTATTTTCATCGATACGCCGGGGATTCATAAAGCGAAACGCCCTTTAAATATTCGAATTGTGGACGCAGCCATTTCAGCACTGGGAAATGTCGATATCGTCCTTATTATAATGGACGCGGCATCTCCGGATCCCGAATCCGAAGCATTTATTGTAAAGAAACTTGAAAAAATAAAGCAACCGGTGATTCTTGTTCTGAACAAAATAGACCTTGTTAAAAAACCCGACCTTCTTGCCATCATGGACAAATGGACAAAGGAATATCCATTTGAGGCCATCATACCGGTTTCCGCTATATTGGGAAGCCAAATCGATGAACTCGTTGCAGCCATGGAACCCCTGTTGCCGGAAGGACCTCCTTATTATCCTGAAAATACCATCACCGATATGCCGGAACGCTTTATCGCCGCTGAAATGATCCGTGAAAAGGTTTTTCGTCTCACCGGCCAGGAAATACCCTACTCCACGGCGGTCACCATAACTTCATTTTCCGAAGAAAAAAATGGCGCCCTTGTAAAAATCAACGCCACCATTCATGTCGAACGTGGTTCGCAAAAAGGTATGATCATAGGAAAAGACGGAAGCAAACTAAAAATGATCGGCACGGAAGCTCGAAAAGAAATCGAACGGATGGTAGGTGCCAAGGTCTATCTAAAGCTTTTTGTACGGGTACATAAAAACTGGAGCAAAGACACAAAAGCCCTTCGAAAATTTGGTTACTGATGATTTTGTCCTATCACCCCTGTTTTGAAGCTGATAAAAATCGACTCTGTGCCGGGAGAGAGCCCGGAACTGACGATCTTGCGGCAATGCTGGCAGCCGATGCCATCATCCTGCCCCAGGGATGCTATGAATCTCTCTACACAATGGCGCGCAGTAATTGTAAACATGTCTTTCCTAATTTTGATGCCAAATTCAAGTACAAAGGAAAGATCGGTCAGATACAGCTTTTTCAAAAAATAAACGTGGCCCACCCCAAAACCGAAACTCATCTGAATATGGATGCGTTTTCCATGCATTATGGAGATTCTCCGGAAAAATCGATCTTCAATTTTCCGTTTGTATTCAAATTTGACTGGGGCGGGGATGGGGATCACGTCTATCTGATACAATCGGCTGAAAATTTTTCTAAGGTGCTACAAACCGCCAGAAAATATGAAAATAGCGGACAAAAGGGATTTATCATTCAAGAATATATACCTGCAAACAACCGGTCGCTCAGGGTTGTTGTCATTGGCCGGACAATTGTCT
The DNA here is from genome assembly GCA_002868985.1 of Desulfobacteraceae bacterium. Taxonomy (GTDB): domain Bacteria; phylum Desulfobacterota; class Desulfobacteria; order Desulfobacterales; family UBA11574; genus UBA11574. The sequence continues at coordinate 3,383 of PKTV01000106.1, forward strand.
CCTACTGGCGTATCCAGCGCGATACCGATCATTTTTTGTCAAATGTCGCAAAAGGGGCGATGATTGATTACGACACCGACCCGGACCTGCAAAAAACAGCCATCAAATCTGTGAAAGATTTTTGCAGTCAAACCAGGATTAATCTTGCCGGTTTTGACATTCTTTTTTCATTCCAGTCAAAAGTTAAGACGCCGCTTTTTCTGGAAATAAACTATTTTTTTGGAAGGCAGGGGCTCGGCGGATCTGAAGGTTTTTATGACATATTAACAAAAGAAATCATGAAATGGATTGAAAGTCTCGGCTTGTCGCTTCAACAATAACATACGAAAAATGGAACCTTTTGCCTACAATCTGACAGAAGAGGAAATGAACAGGGAACGGCGCAAGGCCAGAGAACTCAGAGGCTCTCAGTGGTGGAAGCGCCGCTGCGCCAAGGGCACCTGCCACTACTGCGGACACCCTACAGCTCCCAAAGAACTGACCATGGACCATATCGTGCCCATATCCCGCGGCGGCCGAAGCACAAAAGGCAATGTCGTTGCCGCTTGTAAGGAATGCAACAACGCCAAAAAACATTTTCTTCCAATGGAATGGGAACAGTACTTAAAAGATATCAAAAAAGAAACTAACTAGAACCTCAAAAACAAGATTAGGGTTTAACAAAAAGCAAGTTGAGCTTTGCGAAATCCCGAGAATCGGGGGCGTAAAACAGTGAAAAAGCGGAGCTTACACGAAGTATGTGAACATTTCGAACCGTTTCGCAACGCTGCCAAGGGCACTTAGATTGTTTTTGAGATAGGTTCTATGTAAAATAGCCTCTTTTCTCTACCCCTTAGATGGAACAGTAAACCCTCAAATTTATCAAATGCTCTCCATTTAAACTCTCTCAGATAAATAAAATTCATTAAATGTATTTCTCTTAAAAAATTCCTTGATTTTTACGAATGTGCATAATATATTGAAATCGTTGCGAAAGTTATAACACATTGTGGCATTACACATTGTGGCATCAAATCAACGAACCCAATCCCTATCCAAATTTTAGGATGGAATTATTAGAATAGGCCGGTAAATGACGGACTTAAACAGCATGCAAAAAATTGATTCCATTTTCCTTGCCGTACTACCGCTTACCATTGTTGATCAAGAGCCGTTTTTCACAATATTTACTGATGATACATAAGTTCATCGGAGGAGATACGCATGAAGTATCGGTATGTTATTTTCAGTCTGATTTTTTCTGTCGTTCTGGCAACATCAATGGCTTGGGCCCAGGATAAAAAAGTCGAGGAAGGTGTCATGAACATTAAAAGCAAGGCATTCGGTAAACACCATGAACATTCCGTGAGGTTTGACCACTATTTGCATGAAGTTATTCTTCGATGCAGGATGTGCCACCATGATTTCAATGTCTTCAACAACAGAAATGAGGGCAAAGGGAGCAAGTGCTCCACATGCCATAAAAAAAAGCTGACAAAGGAAATCCCGATTCCTCTGCTGACGGCATTTCACAAAAAGTGTATCGGGTGTCATGAAAATTATATCAAATGGGATCGTAAAAGCGGTCCCATAATGTGCGGGTTTTGTCATAAATAACCCGAAAAACCGGAAGAGTTGGGACCTTAACCTTTCAGAATTAATTAACTATTTGTAATTAGATAAAAAGTAACTTTTTTTAGGTAAAAACCAAAGCTTTTTAGATCAGCCCGAATTTTCAGACGGCACACGGTCAAATTGACCCTACCACCAAACCAGCGATATTCTTCCTGGATTGGAGGTATTAAACAGCCGTCCGATGGCGGGACAAACGTTTTATTAAGAAAGGAGGAAATATGGCACTAACACGACGGGAGTTTCTCAAGTGGTCGGGCACTGCGGGCGCCGCTGCAGCCGCCATGTGCCTGGGCTTTGATTTAAGGCCGGTAAGTTCTTACGCCGCCGGCTTGAAGATCCTCAAAGCCAAGGAGACCACCACTATCTGTCCATACTGTGCAGTGGGATGTGGCCTTATCGTCCACACCAAAAAAAGCGGCAAGCTTCTCAACGCCGAAGGCGACCCTGACCATCCCATCAATGAAGGGGCCTTGTGTGCCAAAGGAGCCGCTCTCTATCAGATGACAGTCAACAAGTCCCGTATTAAGACCCCCCTTTACCGTGCACCTGAAAGCGACGAGTGGGAGGAGATCGAATGGGAAGAGGCCATTGAAAAGATTGCGGAAAAAATCAAAGAAACCCGCGACGCAACGTTTACGGAAAAAAATGCCAAGGGCCAGGTGGTCAATCGGACCACAGGCATCGCTCACGTCGGTTCTGCGGCTCTGGACAACGAGGAGTGCTGGCTGCTTCAAGGCATCATGCGGGCACTGGGTCTGGTTTACATTGAACATCAGGCCCGTATCTGACACAGCGCGACTGTTGCGGCTCTGGCAGAGTCGTTCGGACGCGGTGCAATGACCAATCACTGGATAGACATCCGTAACTCCGACTGCATCCTGATTATGGGATCCAATGCAGCGGAAAACCATCCCATCTCCATGAAGTGGGTCGGCAAAGCCATGGACAAGGGCGCCACCCTCATCAGCGTTGATCCCCGGTTCACCCGCACCTCTTCAAAGGCCGACATATACGCAGCCTTGCGGTCGGGTACGGACATCGCCTTTTTGGGCGGCATGATGAACTATATCCTTTCCAATAACAAATTTCACAAGGAATATGCGGCAAACTACACCAATGCCAGTTTTATCGTCGGTTCCAAATTCGATTTTAAAGACGGACTTTTTACCGGGTATGATCCCAAGAAAAAGAAATACGACAAATCGCAATGGGCATTTGAAAAAGATGGAAACGGCGTGCCAAAGCGTGATTTGACCCTCAAAGATCCAAGGTGCGTCTTTCAGCTCATGAAAAAGCATTATTCCCGTTATACGCCAAAAAACGTATCTTCCATCACCGGAACGTCGGAAGCGGATCTTAAGAAAGTTTATGAAACTTACGCAAAAACCGGCGCCGTGGACAAAACCGGCACCATCATGTACGCCATGGGCTGGACCCAGCATACGGTTGGCGTGCAGAACATTCGCATGATGGCCATGATTCAGCTCATGCTCGGCAACATGGGACGGCCCGGCGGCGGCGTCAATGCCCTCCGCGGGGAATCCAATGTGCAGGGTTCCACGGATCATTGCCTGTTGTTTCACATCTGGCCGGGATATCTGGGTACCCCCAAAGCGTCTTTGGTGACACTGGCCGATTATAACGCCAAGAATACGCCGAAAACAAACGATCCCCTTTCCGCTAACTGGTGGCAGAACAAGCCCAAGTACATGGCCAGCTTCCTGAAATCCATGTTCGGGGAAGCCGCCACCAAGGAAAACGATTTCGGTTATTCCTGGATGCCCAAACTCGACGATGGAAAGACCTATTCGTGGCTGGATATCTTTGATGAAATGTACAAAGGAAACTTCAAAGGATTCTTTGCCTGGGGCCAGAATCCGGCTTGTTCCGGAGCCAATTCCAACAAGACCCGTCAAGCCATGGCCAAACTGGACTGGATGGTTAACGTCAACCTTTTTCATAACGAAACCGCCTCATTCTGGAAGGGTCCGGGAATGAATCCCGATGAAATCAAGACTGAGGTCTTTTTGCTGCCTTGCGCTACCAGTGTGGAAAAAGAAGGTTCGATTACCAACTCCGGTCGCTGGAGTCAATGGCGTTACCAGGGTCCCAAAAGATTACGCGGCGTTAAGACGGACGGCGATATTATGGTGGAATTATTCGAAAAGGTCCGTGAGCTGTATCAAGCCGACGGAACATTTCCCGAGCCCATCCAAAACTTTCGCTGGGACTTTGTAAAGGAAGGTAAATTTGACGCCCATGCTGTTGCCAAGCTGATCAACGGCTATTTTGAAAAAGATGCGACCGTAAAGGGTAAATCCTTCAAAAAGGGAACCCTGGTACCGTCTTTTGCCTTTCTTTTGGACGACGGTTCCACCAGTTCCGGCAACTGGCTCTATTGCAATTCTTACACGGAAAAAGGGAACATGGCTGCACGCCGTGAAAAGAAAGATCCCACCGGTATGGGTCTTTATCCGGAATGGTCATGGTGCTGGCCGGTCAATCGACGCATTATTTACAATCGAGCGGCGGTGGATCTCAACGGCAAGCCCTGGTCACCCAACAAAAACATTCTGGAATACAAAGACGGTAAATGGATAGGAGATGTTCCGGACGGCGGCTGGCCGCCCATGACAAATAAAGAAAAAACCAAGCGGCCGTTTATTATGAAGCCGGACGGCGTGGCGTCGGTCTTCGGACCGGGTCGAGCTGACGGGCCTTTCCCCGAGCACTACGAACCCTTGGAATGTCCGGTGCCCAAGAACCTGATGTCCAGCCAGCGCATAAATCCCGTTGCACCGATTTATGGTACGGAAGCGGATGCGCATTTCTCTTGCGATCCCCGCTTCCCCTTTGTGGGCACAACCTACCGTGTCACTGAGCACTGGCAGACCGGCCTTCTTACCCGATGGCAGCCCTGGTTGCTGGAACTCCAGCCGCAGCTCTTCGTAGAGATGAGCAATGAACTGGGCAAGCTCAAAGGAATCAACAACGGGGACATGTGTAAAGTATCCTCGGCCCGCGGGGAAGTGGAAGCCGTGGCCATTGTTACCGGTCGATTTAAACCCTTTAAAGTACAAGGAACGACCGTTCATCAAATAGGTCTACCCTGGTGCTTCGGATGGGTGCAACCAAAGGACGGCGGAGATTCGGCCAACCTTTTGACGCCATCCACCGGTGATCCCAACACAAGAATCCCGGAGACCAAGGCGTTTATGGTCAACGTGGACAAACTCGGGAAAAGGAGGGCGTAAACCATGGCTGGTAAATTTTTCTTTATAGACACGACCCGTTGCACGGCCTGCCGCGGCTGTCAAACCGCCTGCAAGCAATATAAAAAGCACGGTGTCACCAAAACAAAGCAATATGGCACGTACCAGAATCCACCGGACCTGGACGGCAACACGTTCCGCCTGGTGCGTTTTATGGAGCACCCCGCTAAGACCAACTCTATGGTCTGGTACTTTTTCACTGAGGCCTGCCGTCACTGTTTGAAACCACCGTGTAAAAAGAAAGCGGATCAGATCTTAAAGGATGCGATCATCGTTAAAGACTACGGTGCTGTCCTATATACCAAGAAAACCAAAGATCTGGAAAAAAGCTTCAAGGCAATCAAACAAGCCTGTCCGTGGAGTATTCCCACATGGAGCAAAGAGGAAGACCAAATTGTCAAGTGCAATATGTGCTACGATCGCGTAGAGGCCGGGCTTCCGACGGCCTGCTCCAAAGCCTGCCCCACCGGGGCACTCAACTTTGGTGAAGAGGCGGAAATGAAAAAACTTGCCAACGAACACTTGAAAGCAGCCAAGAAAAAATTCGGTGGCAAGGGTGAAATTCTAGACCTCGAAGACGTTCGGGCCTTATATCTAATTATAGACGAACAGATGAAATATCGCCCGGTGGCATAATCCAACCCGGGGGCTTCGTTAATGCGAAGCCCCCGGATTTTATGGAGCGACGTGAACTCGAACCTTTTTATTTACGATCACTATCAAAAAAGTGGGACTCATTCATGACACACTCCCTGGAAGACATCAACGCCAAGGTCAAGGCGATTGCAGCACGTAATCCGGTCTATACCGAAATCTCTCAATGGGTGGGAGACCTTTTATCCACGACTGTTGAGGCTTCAAAGAACTTTGGTCCCTCAGACTTGAAACTTGACGTTGATCCTTTACCGGAGGCTTGGTACCAGGGAAAATCTCTTTTAAATCCGGAAGAATTGTCTCTGGACTGGGAAAAAATATCGGCCCTGTATGAACGCCTGGTGGAATTGGTGAAAAAAAGAGAAGACGGACATCGACAGGCAGAAGGCCTGCTGAAAGCCATTGAAGAAAAGCGTAACGGAGCTCCCGTAGTGATGAAGGCGGTTCTAACGTCCAACTTCGAAGCTATCGAAGCTTCAGCCAAAGCATTGAACGTCGATTCCCCGGTACTGGCATTGCTGCTTCGCTTGTCTTTGCGACCTTCCCTTTTGATCATCGCACAAGCCGTTCTCAAGCATTTGGATTTAAGTCGCTGGCATCACGGCCACTGCCCGGTTTGCGGTTCGGCACCCGGGCTGAGCGATCTTTCCGGTGAGGGGGGCAAACGAAGGCTTCACTGCTCATTGTGTGAAACTGTGTGGTCTTATCCGCGCCTTCGATGCCCCTTTTGTGAAAATGACAATAGAGAAGAACTGAGTTATTTGCGGGCAAAAAATGAGGAATACCTCCGAGTGGATCTATGTGGTCGTTGTAATAATCATCTTAAGACCCTGGATTTAAGAGAAATCTCAGGGCCGATTATTCTACCGCTGGACGATGTGGCCACATGGCATCTGGATATCATTGCCGGCCAAAACCTGGAAGATAAGGGCAATGCTTTATCTTGAGCCACTTAGGGCTCAAGAAGAAATAATTTTGTATTTTGAAGCGTCGAGATGGCCGCGGATATTATGTTTTTTCTGTAACACTTTAGATTGTTGAAAATTATATTGTTTCAAAGAATTTAACTGTTTCTTTTTTTAATTTAATATCGAAAACAGGCAAGGATAACAATTATGGCGAAGGGAAAATCGTTACGAATAGGGGCTGGAATCTCTGTTGCGATTATCATCTTGTTAATCGGCTTTATGGGTGCTTTGGATGTTACAGCACTGTCAAAAACCCCTGTCGATACTCAGTCAATTGAGTTTAGGTCGGATATCGTCACTTTTGATAATATGGAGGCGTTTGGAAAACTTGAAAAGACCAAAGCGGTATTTTTGCATGACCAGCATACCGATACCCTGGAAAAGAAAAATAAAGACTGTTTGGCCTGCCATAAGACTGAAAACGGACGCATGTCTCCTAAATTCATGCGGCTTAAAGATGTCAGTCGAGAAGAATTAACGAAAATCTACTGTGACAATTGCACCAAATGCCATACTGACACTATTTCAGCCGGAGAAAAGGCAGGCCCTGTTAAATGTGATGAGTGTCACAAGGAAAGACCTTTGATCCAATCTTCAAGGGTCCCCATGGGGTTCGACAAATCCCTCCATTTTCGACATTACCGTGCCCAGAAGAACAAATGTGATCGCTGCCACCACGAATATGACAAGAAAAACCGGAAGCTGTTCTATGCCAAGGGGAAAGAAGGCACCTGCCGGTATTGTCATAAAGAAAAGCCGGAAGGTGACGATACGGAAAAAGTGATCTCCATGCGGTTTGCTTCCCATCTTGCCTGTATCGATTGTCATCAAAAGACTCAAGCGAAACAGATGGATGCAGGCCCGCTTCGGTGCGCCGGATGCCATGATGCCCAAGAGCAACTGAAGATCGAAAAGGTGAAAAATGTCCCACGACTAAAGAGGGGGCAACCGGATAATACCATAATCAAAACCGGCGACAAAAAGGGGCTCATCGCCAGGATGAACCAGGTACCCTTCAGCCATAAGAGCCACGAAGAATACA
>PKTV01000573.1 GCA_002868985.1 Desulfobacteraceae bacterium
CCAAAGCGGGTGTGATCGCAACGTTACTGCCGGGAACCGCATTTTGTTTAAAAGAGCCTTATGCCAAAGGGCGATATATGATCGATAGCAATTGTGCCGTAGCCCTTGCCTCAGATTTTAATCCAGGGAGCTGTTTTTCAGAATCGATCCCTCTGATTTTTGCACTGGCCACACTCTATATGAACATCGGAATAGAAGAAGCCATCACCGCCCTCACCATCAATGGTGCAGCGGCCCTTGGGCGAGCAGATACCATTGGAAGTCTCGACATAGGAAAGTATGGGGACGTCATCATACTCAAGGACCCTTCATATCAATTCATTCCGTATCATGTGGGAATAAGCACTGTTGAAAAAGTTATAAAAAGAGGACGGTTGGTATTTGACGGGCTGTTGCCTCAATTTTAGAAAACTTAAACCCTCTTTATTTTTTTATTCTTTTGGCTGAACACAAAACCCCGGTCCTATATCATGACCTGAAACAAGAATCGCTTCAGCAGTGTCAGGATATACTGCAGTTATTTTGATTTCACCGGTCTTAAAACCTGGTTTAAAAAATCGTTGCCCTTCCAACCCTTCGAATATGCGGCTGCTGTCAAAGACTTTAAACAAATCTCCGATTTTCAGGCCAATGTTTTCCCCGAAATTTAAAATAATTTTATCTGAATCAATTGAAGCGATAAACCCTTTCCAGGGTTGAAAGACGATGGCATTACAAATCGTTTCGCCCATTTTGTCTGCAATGGTCCCAAACGCCTCATCCACTATTAATGAATTCATTTCATGGTCGGCATGGATCGATTCCAGGTCCATTTCGTCAACTTCTATTTCGTGCACAAAACTTTCATCCAGTAGTTTTGCACCGGTTTCAGTATCGTAAACTTCCGCGGCTATTCGTACTTGGACAAAGTAATGGGTGTCTTTGAGCCACCAGATACCCTCCTTCCTTTTGTTCGGTGTTATGGTTATTAAAGCGCCGGTTACAATGGCATTCAGACCGAGCTGTCGACCGGTCTTGGCCAAAGCCAAGTTATCGATCCATCCGGATCTTGTCCTCGGCACCCTTGCCAAGTCGTCAGGATAGCTGGAATCGCCCGGCTTTTCCAAAAGAATGGTCGGGCATGAAGATGCAATGGTTTCGGATAGATCTCTTATAAACTTCTTTTCCACATCTTTGTTGGCGAGAGTCATTTTATTTTCAAATAACAGTATTCCAACCCTTTTTTTCAAATTACTATCCGGAGCCCTAAAATCTCTGACCATTCTCTTGGTCGATTTCTCAATCGAAGCAACGGTGGAACATCCTGTAATCGAAACTAAACATAACAGCAAAAACAAAATACAGACAACCCGATGAATCTTTACCACAAAGGATTTAAATCTTTGAAACATTATTTTTTTCCCTCGAACACAGCTGTAACTTTGGTCGTAATACCCCCTCTTGCCGTGAAATCTCCCGTAACTTCCATGTATCTGGGTGCCAGTACAGCGACAAGATCTTCAAGAATCCGGTTGACCACATGTTCATAAAAGATACCCACGTTTCTATATTGCAACAGATAAAATTTCAACGATTTCAATTCAACGATTTTGTTATACGGCCGGTATGTTATCGTTATACATCCTACATCCGGCAATCCGGTCATTGGGCATACAGAGGTATACTCAGGTTGTTGAATGACAATATCAATGTCCCTTTGATATTGATATTCCATGGGGACAAGCACGTCAGTCTTTACAATATCCGGACTTTCAATAGTATATTTTATTTGCTTTTCTAATGATGCGGGCACTTTTTTAATTCTCCATGATATTTTAATTTAAAATAGTGTTACGATTTTTCGTGAAATGCTATAATAGTGAAGAAAACCTTTTCTGTCAAACAAGCCGCCTGATTTTTTTATGCAGGTCCTAAAGAACTTTGCAGGGATCTTGACACGGGGCTTTAATTCTGATAACGAACTAATATTATTGTAAATAAAACAAAGGTGTCAAAAATGAGCTCAATTGATGAACTGATTCTCAGATCAACCAAAGAAATCGTCGTAAAATTTATTGAAACGGGCAGAGTGGGACCGGCTGGTTTTCAAGAAACGTTCAAAGCTGTTTATAAAACGGTTGAACAAACCGTAAAAGGTTTTCAAGAAGATGAGGATGCTGAACCATCGGAATAGCGAGTGTTAACGGTTTTCAAAGATTAGATAAATTCTTCATGAGAATTCAGGTTAATGGGCCTCAGCCCAGTTATCGCCCGATGCCAGATTGACCTTTAAGGGCACCTTTAGATTCCAAATTCCTTCCATGATTTCTTTGACAAGGACCTTGACGGACTCAAGCTCCTCAGGGGGAACTTCAAAAACGATTTCGTCATGTACCGAAAGAAGCATCGCGCTTTTTAGACGGCCTTTCCTGAATGCGGCATCCACACGGATCATCGCCAGCTTAATGAGATCAGCGGCAGTTCCCTGGACGGGTGTGTTGATGGCCGTTCGTTCTGCAAACTCCCGTACAACTTTATTGGGACTATTGATATCCGGCAGCAGCCTGATGCGGCCCAAGAGGGTACTCGTTTTTTTGGTCTTTCTGGCATCGCTGATGGTTTGATCAACAAATTTTTTGACACCTTTATATCTGGCGAAATAATTGTCTATATAAGTTTTGGCCATTTTTCGACTGATGCCCAGCTCTTTGGAAAGCCCGTAAGGGCTCATACAATACACAATGCCGAAGTTAATCACCTTGGCCTGTCGTCTCAGTTCGGAAGTGACAAATGAGGGGAAAACCTGAAATACTTCGGTCGCGGTGCGGGTGTGAATATCCTCATCATTGTTAAATGCCTCTATCAAAATATTATCATCGGCATAATGGGCCAGGATGCGAAGTTCTATCTGAGAATAATCGGCTGAAATCAGGGTCCAGTCTTTTCTGGGAACAAATGCTTTGCGAATTTCCATGCCCTCATCTGTCCTGATGGGTATATTTTGAAGGTTCGGATTAGAACTGCTCAGTCTTCCTGTAGCGGTAACCGTTTGATTGTAGGATGTATGAATTCTTCCGGTTTCCGGATGAACAAGATCAAGCAGGGCATCCGTATAGGTTGATTTCAATTTGGCAAGGGTTCTGTGTCTTAAAATAATCTCCGGAAGTTCATGCTTGTCTGCAAGGGCTGTCAGCACGTTAACATCTGTTGAATACCCTGTTTTTTTTCTGGTCTTTTTTTGAACCGGCAGCTTGAGTTTTTCAAAAAGTATCCTCCCCAGCTGCTGGGATGATCTGATATTAAATTCTTCTCCAGCCATTGAATAAATCATGCTTTCAAGCTGTATAAGCTGGTGTTCAAACGATTTAGAAAGCTCCATGAGCTTTTCTCTGTCAACACAAACCCCTGTCATTTCCATGTTCATTAAAACCGGCACAAGAGGTAACTCAACGTTATTATACAATTTCATCAGGCCAGATCTGTCGATCAAAGGCATTAGAACATGATAGGCCATCAATGTAATATCTGCATCTTCACAGGAATACGGCACCGCCTTTTCCAGGGGAATTTCGGAAAAACTCACATCTTTTTTCCCCTTACCTGAAATCTCCTTGTACGTTATCGTTTTGTGATCCAGAAAATCGAGAGCGATCTGGTCCAGGTTGTGGGCCCGTTTTGAAGGGTTAATCAGATAGGACGCCAGCATGGTGTCAAAAATCACGCCGGCCAGGTTTATCCCGGAACGTTTAAGCACCATCCAGTCATATTTTATATTCTGCCCAATTTTTTTTACATCCGGATTTTCAAGCACAGGTTTCAATTGGCTTAATACTTTTTTAAGCTCAAGCTGTGCCGGGACCTCCGGATAATCATGGGCACACGGGATGTAAAAAGCTTCGTCAGACTTCATTGAAAACGACAATCCCACAAGGTTTGCTTTCATAGGATCTCTGGAGGTGGTTTCGGTATCGATAGCGAACATTTCAGCTTTTTTAAGCCGCTCAATCAGATCGAAAAGCGCCGACATATCATATATCGCATGGTAATTTTTATTTGAAAGATCGGATCGTCTGGGAAAAGCTTGCTGCAATTGTCTAAATTCCAGATTTCTAAAAAGTTTTGACAGCCTGGTGTTATCCGGTGTTTTATATTTGAAATTTTCAGGATTAAATGGAAACGGTACATCAATATTGATTTTAACCAGTTTTTTGCTCATAAATGCCTGTTCTTTGTACTGAACAAGGTTTTCATGCTGTTTTTTCTTTGTAATCGTATGAACGCGTTCATAAAGACGTTCCACGGATCCAAAAGTTTTTATTAAAGACAGGGCTGTTTTAGGCCCAATACCGGGAACACCGGGTATATTGTCTGCCGCATCACCTGAAAGCCCCATCACATCTATCATCTGATAAGGTTCAACACCAAAATCTTCTCTAATCGTATTGATATCAATGGTTTTTTCTTTCATGGGATCCCAGATGACGGCATTGTCTGTAACAAGCTGAACAAAATCTTTATCCCCGGTGACCATTACGACAAAGAACCCGGCTTTTTCAGCCTGGTATCTGAAAGTGCCGATAAGATCATCGGCCTCAAAACCCTGCATTTCAATAACCGGTATGTTGAATCCATGGGTTATTTCCTTTATATATGGAATCTGAATCGACAAATCCTCGGGCATGGGAGGGCGATTCGCCTTGTAGTCCCGGTATATTTCATGCCTGAAGGTCGGCCCCTTGGCATCAAAGAACATGGCCACATATTCAGGAGATCGATCCTCAATAAGTTTGATTAGCATTCGAGCGAATCCGAATGCTGCGTTAGTGGGGAGACCTTTTGAATTGGCCAAATTCCTTATGGCATGATAGGCACGATAAATATATGCACTGCCGTCTATCAAATATAATGTTCTATCATTTTTCATATGAATTCAGTTTTCGGATGATATTCATCCCATATATCTCTAAAGATTGCTCGCGGTTGACAAGAATACACTGTTGCATTAATTTTGAATCACTAAAAATTGATATGCTTTTGTTCCTATCATTAATTTTATAAGACAGCAAGGCCGCTTAAGGGATCATCACATGAAATCAGGCAAAATAATTAGCGAAGACAGCGAAATAAAAGATATACTTGAAAACGCCAAGACCATCGCAATCCTCGGCCTAAGCCCTAAACCTGACAGGGATTCCAATAGGGTCGCCAGATATCTGAAAGATCATGGATACAGAATAATTCCGGTCAGGCCGGGCCAGAAAGAAATCTTGGGGCAAAGCGCCTATACCACCCTCGATGATATTAAGGAACACGTGGATATTGTGGATGTATTTAGAAATCCTGAACAGATTGTACCGCATGCGCACGAGGCGATACGAATGCAACCCAAGGTTTTTTGGATGCAGCTTGGTATCGAAAATCAAAAAGCGGCATCGCTTTTAGTAAAAGCGGGCATCGATGTCGTCATGAACAAATGTATAAAGATTGAACATGACAGACTCTGTAAAAACAACACCTTATAGACAAAAACGTCATAGAGCCCGGCAAATCGGATGTCATTGTTGCGGGAATAATCCACCTTTTTGCTGGAGATGCCGTTGCGGCTTCGCTATTTGTCAGGAATGCATGATGGAAAATTTCTGGGGTATGTCGTGCAACGGAATAACCTGGGAGTGCCCGGACTGCGGTGCAAATAACGGATTCGGAAATCAATAACTCCCCAAACACCTATCCATCATTCCTCGCTCCACTCCCGCTTGAGTAATACCATAAGGTCTTTTCCCGGCCGATAAAGGTAAAGCCTGGAAAATCCCAGTGTATTCTTGCTGTCTTTTATCCTGACTTCACCCACGGCCACAACACGCTTTTGAAAACCGATGACAGCAATATGCCTAAACTCTCGATTCAAAGACCGGTAGCTTTCAGGAAGCATGGCCTGTTTGAGTAAAATCATAAGTTCAGATAGTTGCTTTTTAGCCGGCTCAAACCGGTAAGGAAGATGGTTTGCAATGATAACAGGCATTTTCTTTAACGGAGCCCGTCGATCCAGATCAGCAAGGTCTTGAGTGCTTAAAACCACGCACCCATTGGTTGAAAAAGGCTTTATGGTCTGGTTGGAACCATGGATAAATATTCCGTTGCCACAATTACCTTCAAGACGGTCAAAGATATCAGGATAACTTAACCCAAAGGCCCGGTCGCCGAACAGGGTGACTTTAGAATCCCGATAAGATGTTACATTGAAGTAAATCCCTTCAGGCGTTTTTTCGTCATTTTCTTTTTGTTTTTTCCCGGGCTGTTCTCCGGTACTGCAATCATAGCTTTTTATTAACTGGTAGCGACCGTCATAACAATATAAGTGAAGCTTTTGGAGGGCCTTCTCCACCAGAATCAGGTGAATAGGCTTTCCGTTTCCGTTGTAAAAAAGAATCGGACCGTCCCATAACCCGTCGTCCGCATCACCTTGGACCGTGTCTCCAGTGGGAATGTTTTGGAAAGGTTCTTTAGAATAGGAATTATTTTTTGACCCGTCACAACAAAGGGTTAAAACAGCGACAACAACAAGCAAAACCGCTTTCATGAAGATGAAATCGGCGGCCTTTTGTGTGTTTTTACCGTCATTGGTTATAATCTGCATTGAAAAACATTAAAAATTGTTATGCTATTTTTATATCAAGTATCTGAGCAATTTCTTTTAAGCTCTTGATATGAAAATTGGCGGAAAGAGATCTGTTCTGATACGCCACAAACGGCACACCCGCCGCTTTAGCAGCAATCTCGTCAAGTTCTGAATCTCCCACATATAAGGCATTATCTGCCTCTATTTCAAAATGTTCCAGAATTTTTATCAGCGGGTCCGGATAAGGTTTGGGACGATCGACGTCACTGGAACTCACAACCAGATCAAAATATTCTTCCAGACCATGTTCGCTGAGAACCCGATCCATTGTGTTCGATCGGTTTGTCGCAATGGCAGTCTTGTATCCGGGCCTGAGTTTTTCGAGCAAAGGCTTTAAATAGGGTTCTAAAATCATATATTTTAAAAACGGGATATAGCTCATATTTTTTCGATAATTCTGAGCCGCTCTGACGCTTTTTTCATCATTAAACAGGTGGGCAATCGATTGGTCTGCAGTGTGACTGTGACAATACGCAAACTGATCGGGGGTCAAGGTCGGCCGACCGAAATGCTGCAATATTTCATTATAATACGCCATGTTTGCTTTCGTTGTATCAAACATGACACCGTCACAGTCAAAAGCGACAACTTTGATATGTTCCATCTTTATTGTTTTTCGTTTTTCGACCTATCGAGAATGTTTCCGATAACATGGATTTTAATCTCGGGCCGTATCTTGCTGTCTGTTTTTAATTTTATGGTGTCAGCATAGCGCCCCTTGGTTTTTTTCAGATTTTCAACCGTCAGGACATATTCCATTTTTTCTGAACTTTTGGTTTTTTCCAGCGTAAAAGCGATGTTTTTTGTATTGGTTGCCTTGGCTTTTTTAATTGTGAACGGATACTTATCTTTCGGTATGATTTTCACCGTTGCTTTTATTGGATCGCCTGCAAAACCACGAAAAACAACCCTCTTTGGAACAATGTCAACAAATTTTTCAACATTTCCCATAATGGTCAAATAGAGCATGGAATGTTTGAGGGAATTGGTTTTGACCGTTATTTTTTTGGTGAGTGTTCTTCCGCCGTATCCCGCTGTATCGACTTTAATAACAATTTTTCCCTCACCGCCGGGAGGGATCTGTCTCGGATATGAGACAGCCGTACACCCTCAGCCGGTTTTGACTTTTTCAATCACAAGCGGCGCATCTCCTTGGTTTTGTAGGATAAAATCATGTGTGACTTCAGTACCATCTATAACGGTGGGGAATGTGTACCGGCTTTCGGATACAAAGACAGATGGTGATGGAGGTGTTTGTTTGGAAGCGCCGAATGCGCTGCTATTGAAAGACATAATACAAACAGCGGCAAAAAAAATAAAAAAAAGTTTAAGTTTCATGTTAAAAATATCCTTAAAAAAATTAACCGGTTCATATTGACTCAAACATCCGATTCTCGACCTTGGCCACCATCAAACCGCCAAGGTATGAACAGCATATTTAAGGTGCATTATATAGAATGTCAAGGCGCATCTTTTTACATCATAAAAATCGGATCGACATCAAGAACAACCTTGACATCGCGTCGGTTGATTATTGCTCTGTTCTCGAGCCATAAATTATTAAGAAATCGGTGGAGTGCTCTGACTTCCAAACCTTTTAAAAGGATCTGCCATCGGTATTTTTTTGCAATCTTGAAAAGCGGGGCTTCAATAGGCCCCAATATTTCAAGGGTCTTTGATAACGATCTGTTCTTTTGTTTTAATGTATGGCAAAGATCTCCCACAGTCTCGGCATGCTGCCGGGTCTTTTCTTTGTTTTTTCCAGATATTTTAATCTGAGCCACTCTAGAAAATGGCGGATAATTCAGGCTCTTTCGAAACCCGATCTCGACCTTGTAAAACGGCTTCAAGTCCTGCTCACTTGCAGATAAAATGCTGAAATGATCCGGGTTATACGTCTGCAGAATAACACGTCCGGGCACAGCCCCTCGCCCGGCGCGACCGGAAACCTGTGCCAGCAGCTGAAATGTGCGTTCTCCGGCTCGAAAATCAGGAAAATTCAAAGAGAGGTCTGCACAGATAATACCAACAAGGGTAATGTTTGGAAAATCATGACCTTTAGCCACCATCTGAGTCCCCACCAGAACATCAATGGTCCGGTTTCTTACACCTTTAAGTATCTTTATCATTGATCCTTTACGCCGGGTCGTGTCACGATCCATTCTGGCGACTGAGGCTTGAGGGAAAAGCATCTTTACCGTCGCCTCGACCTTTTCGGTCCCAAGCCCCAAAAGCATGATCTTAGAGGACCCGCAAGAAATGCAGTTAGATGCTGACGCTCGTGTAAACCCACAGTAATGGCATTTGTATGCATTGGCCTTTTGATGCAATGTTAAAGAAATATCACAATTTTTACATCGTATCGCTTCACCGCAGGCTGAGCAAACCGGATAGCTGGCAAAGCCACGCCGGTTCAAAAATAGGAGCGCCTGCTCGCCACGTCCAAATGTCGTTTCCATGGCTTCATAAAGCTCCGGAGTAATAAACCGTCGACTTCCCCGAACATCTCTGCTTTTACGAAGATCAACAACTGTTACCTTGGGGAGCGATCTTTTTTCAACTCGCTCTTTTAATGTAACCCCTTTAAATTTCTCTATTTTTACATTATAATAGGACTGTATTGACGGCGTGGCAGACCCCAGCAGTGCCACGGCGTTCTGTTGCTTTGCCCTTACCACGGCAAGATCTCTGGCATTGTATCTCAAACGGCTATCCTGCTTGTAAGATGTGTCATGTTCTTCATCAACGATAATAACGCCGATATTCGTTAAGGGTGCAAAAACAGCGGATCTGGCACCAATGGCGATGGAAACCTCACCCCTGGCAATACGTACCCACTGATCGTAACGTTCTCCAGCAGAAAGTCCGCTGTGAAGAATAGCGACACGATCACCAAAGCGCGCCCTGAATCGCCTTTCCGTCTGGGATATAAGGGCAATTTCAGGAACCAGAACCAGAACGCTATAGCCCGAGTCAATCGCCTTTGCTGCAATATGCATGTAAACTTCTGTCTTACCGCTTCCGGTAACGCCGGTTAGAAGGAAAGTACTAAATTTTCCACCAAGAGTCCTGATCACTTTTGAAACCACACGGCTTTGTTCTCCAGTGAGCCTTTGGGGTGTATCAGGTTTTATAAATTCACCAAGGGGATCGCGATAAACCTGTTTATTAAAAATAGAGATATACCTGTCCGCTTCTAAATGCTTTATTAATTTTGGAGCAGATGGCACAAGTTTTTTTAGTTTGCTTGCGCTGACTTCGCCCTGGCTTTTGATTGCTTCAATGATCTTTTGTTTTGACGCAGATAGACTGTCCATAGGGATATTTGCATTGATTAACGACACATGCCTTTGTGTTTTTGGTTTTGTGATCCCGCCTCTTAACTCCCGCTCATGAACAATGAGCCCTTGATGTTTCATGTCATAGATTAAAGCATTAGGAATTTTGTTGTTAAGTTTTTCGCGAAGTTTTTTTAATCCGCAAGACGCTTCCTTTAACAAGTTTAAGATTTCCCTCCCCAAAGGTGTAAGAGAATTCTCGGAAAGGGCTTCTTCTCCATTTTTCGTAATGGCAATGGCAGTAAAATCATAAATATTCAGTCCACCAGGCAATGCACATTTGATAACATCTCCGATGGGATGCAGGTAGTAATCAGCCGTCCATCGGAAAAAAGGTATCATACTTGAAGGGAAAAGCGGCTCTTCATCAAGAATATCAAGAATATTTTTTATCTTCCCCTGATCCGTATCTTTGCATACACCCAGAATATATCCCGTTACTCTGCGCCGGCCAAATGGAACAAGAACTCTTTTCCCTGTCGAAACCAGCGCTACCAGGTTTTCCGGAACGCTGTAAACATATGTGCTGTATACCGGTAAGGCTATGGCGACCTCTATGCAAGATGATACCGTTGTCATTTTTTTCAGTCCGTCTGAATTCCTTTTATAAGCAGTAAAACCGATGTGAGATGAAGGCTTTTTTCTTGACACTTCATCCGCTTTTTTCTAATCTGTAATATGCAAACTGTCTGTGAAAATTAGATTTTTCTTAAATATTTTCTTTTGAACCTAAGTTGAGCGATTTTCAAGTTTGCCGCAGATAAGCCCCGCGTAGCGGGATCTCCGCTTCGCTATGACAAGTCTTGAGCGTAGCGAAATCCCGTTCCACGGGAGAAGATGCTGTTTCGCTATAGTTGTCTATGCGGAATGGCATCTGACGCAGTAGATGCGGTGAAATTGGAAATCCCGCAGGGTTTCAAATTATTGAA
>PKTV01000131.1 GCA_002868985.1 Desulfobacteraceae bacterium
AAGCTTCTTCAGGATTAACGATTACCCCCCATAGGACGAAGGTGATGGCCCAAATAAAAAACGACAAGTGTTAATAACCGGATATTCGTTCACAAAAAGGTTGTAATAAAATTTTCGATGCTTATTTTATTTGTTTGGCTTTTATCTCAACTGAGCGCAAACAAAATGAAGAAATGAACCACGGAAGTGCATCCAGTGAAAAAAACTATCAAAAATGAAAAAATAAGAAATATCGCGATCATCGCGCATGTTGACCACGGCAAGACAACCCTTGTTGATGCCATGTTCAGACAGAGCGGGCTCTTCAGGCCGGGCCTTGAAGTTGATGAGAGAATCATGGACAGCATGGACCTGGAACGGGAAAGAGGAATAACCATTGCCGCAAAAAACTGTTCCGTGCAGTGGAACGGTGTAAAAATTAACATTATCGACACCCCCGGCCATGCTGATTTCGGCGGAGAGGTCGAGCGCGCCCTGTCTATGGCGGACGGTGCTATTTTGCTCGTGGATGCGTCTGAAGGTCCGCTGCCCCAGACCCGTTTCGTTTTGAAGAAAACTTTTGAGAAAGGCCTCAAGGTTGTCGTGGTAATCAACAAGATCGACAGAAAGGATGCCCGTCCTGAACAGATTCTCGATGGGATATATGACCTGTTTATCGATCTCGATGCCGACGGGGAACAGCTCGATTTTCCGTATCTATATGCCATCGGACGCGAAGGCATTGCAAAAAAGACCCTGGCCGAAAAAAGCGATGATCTTCATCTTCTCTTTGAGACCATCATCAATGAAATACCGGCCCCTGAATACGATTCCGAAGAACCGTTTCAGATGCTGGTGTCTGATCTCGGATATTCAGATTATCTTGGTCGGCTTGCCATCGGAAGAATTTTTAATCAAAATGCCAGGTTCAATGACGCCATGGTCTGTATCAACGACAAAGAAGAACATCTCCCGCTCAAGATATCCAAGCTTCAAGTATATGAAGGGATGATTTTGAAAGAGGTTGAAACGGCGGAACCCGGCGATATTGTGGTTCTCTCCGGGATCGAGGATGTCAAAATCGGTGACACGATCTGCACAAAAGAATTTCCAAAACCCTTAAAGAGAATCACCGTAGACGAGCCGACCATCTCAATGGAGTTTACCATCAACACGTCTCCCTTGAGCGGCAAGGAAGGCAAAATCGTACAGTCCGGCAAAATACGCGAACGGCTGATCAAGGAAACCCTTAACAACGTTGCCGTCAGGTTTGAACAAACCGAGGACAGGGAAAGATTCATTGTAAAGGGCAGGGGTGAATTTCAAATGGCCATTCTCATCGAAACCATGAGGCGGGAAGGATTTGAACTTTCCGTGGGTCGTCCAAAGGTGATTTACAAACAATTAAACGGAACCATGCTCGAGCCCATTGAGACACTGTTTGTGGATTGTGATGAACATTTTTTGGGAGTTGTCACCGAAAAGCTTTCCATAAGAAAGGGACGGATGACAAACCTTGTCAATAACCAAAGCGGAAGAATAAGGGCGGAATTTTCGATTCCCTCACGCGCGTTAATCGGTTACCGGGATGAATTCCTCACGGATACAAAGGGAACCGGAATCATGAACACCCTTTTTGCAGGATATGAGCCGTTTCGGGGTGATTTCCCCACCCGGTTTACCGGCTCTATTGTTTCAGACCGGCAGGGGAACTCTGTTGCATACGCACTCTATCACCTTGAACCCAGAGGCCGTCTTTTCATTGTTCCCGGAGAACCTGTTTATGCGGGAATGATTGTCGGTGAGCATAACAAGGTTGTTGATATCAGCGCAAATCCAAGCAAGGAAAAGAAGCTCACAAACATGCGTGCTTCCGGTAAAGATGAAAGCACGGTATGCTCGCCGGTGAAACCCATGACCCTCGAAAGGGCCATAAATTTTATAAAAGATGACGAGATGGTGGAGGTGACCCCGCAATCCATCAGGCTGTATAAAAAAACGCTTTCCATAAAGAAGCGGAAATATAAAAACGAATTGAACTAACGTTCGAAGAAAACAAATATCTAACTAAACCGAGCGATTGTCGAGTTGCTATTTGAAACGCTTGGTTTAGGATTTAATAAAACCATCATGAACAATTACAAAACAGAAATCGACAAGCGCCGGACATTTGGCATCATCAGCCATCCGGACGCAGGAAAGACCACATTGACCGAAAAGCTCCTTCTTTATGGCGGCGCCATTCAGCAGGCCGGCGCTGTAAAGGCCCGCAAGGCACAACGATATGCAACCAGCGACTGGATGGCCATCGAAAAGGAACGGGGCATATCCGTCACCACATCGGTGATGAAATTTAATTACAGGGATTTCGAGATAAATCTTCTGGACACCCCCGGACACCAGGACTTTTCCGAAGACACCTACAGGGTTTTGACGGCCGTCGACAGCGCTTTGATGGTCATCGACAACGCCAAAGGCGTTGAACCCCAGACCGAAAAGCTCATGGAAGTTTGTCGCATGCGCAACACGCCCATCATTACCTTTATCAACAAGCTGGACCGGGAGGGCATGACACCGATTGATATTCTTGACGATATTGAAAACAAGCTCCAGATCGAGTGCACCCCCCTTTCCTGGCCCATCGGCATGGGAAAGAGATTCAAGGGAGTTTACAACCTCTACAAAAAAGAGCTTCACCTTTTTACGCCCGGCCAGGAATCGCGCCGAAGGGAAGGCCTGGTGATTAACGACCTTTCTGACGCCAAACTCGATGAGGTTCTCGGAACCCAGGCCGATGAGTTAAGAGAGGATATCGAATTCATCCAAGGCGTTGCAGCACCCTTTGAACTTGACCATTACCTTAAAGGCAACCAAACCCCTGTTTTTTTTGGGAGTGCCATCAACAATTTCGGGGTAAAGGAGATGCTGGACGCCTTTGTGGAGATGGCGCCGTCTCCGGGTCCCAGAGCGGCGGTTACACGAAAGGTCTCTCCCTATGAGGAAGCGTTCTCGGGTTTTGCGTTCAAAATTCAGGCCAACATGAATCCGGCACACCGGGACAGAATCGCATTTATCCGGATCTGCTCGGGCAAATTCACCAGAGGAATGAAGGCCGTTCACCACAGAATCGGAAAAGATGTTACATTTTCAAATGCCACCATTTTCATGGCCAATGAGCGTGAAAACGTGTCGGAAGCCTATCCAGGCGATATCATCGGCATTCATAACCATGGGACCATAAAAATCGGTGACACATTTACGGAGAAGGAGCCCTTAAAATTCTCCGGAATTCCCAATTTTGCCCCCGAAATTTTCAAAACGGTCATCCTCAAGAACCCCATGAAGGCAAAACATCTTCAAAAAGGGCTGGTCCAGCTCGCAGAAGAGGGGGTTGTTCAGGTTTTCAGACCGGTTGCCAGAAACGGTTACATATTAGGGGCTGTGGGGATGCTTCAGTTTGACATCACAATGGAACGCTTAAGGTCCGAATATGGCGTTGATGCTGTTTACGAACCTGTTGATTATCGTGTTGCGCGGTGGATCGAATGCGACGATCCTAAAAAGATGGCGGATTTTGAGAAAAAAAACCGGGCTAACATGGTAAAAGATGCCGAAGGATCGAGCGCCTATCTCACAACCAGTAAGTTCCAGCTCGACTATTGCATGAAAGAATGGCCCGGGATCGCGTTTTTTAAGACCAGAGAAATCAATGCTTAAAAATAGAATATAAATCCCGCATCAAAGGATATTATCCATGGGCGGCAGATTTGGAAAATATGGGGACATGAAAAGAAAGGCCCGGCTACGTCGCAGCAGGGCGTTGAAAAAAAATGTTTGCCAATTAAAACAAACATCACGAAGACCTAAAAAAGATAAAGGTCTCCAGATTCAGTCAGCAGACAAATTGAAGGTGGATGTTGAAATCAAACCGGAAGAACTTTCGGATCCGAACGAATCAAATGCCTGAACTTCCGCGCTCACTGCTGAGACCATCCGGAGTATTCTATATTAAAATTCCTCGAACGTTTTTTGGTTAAACCATAGGGCATAGCGCCCTGGTTTCACAAAATAATTGCAGCAGTACAAATGCCACCGCATGCTTTTTCTGAGTCGGAGAACCCCACAACGGCCAGCGATTCATGGCTTTTAAGATCCTCTCCAGTCGGTCATTGAACAATATCGCCCGCTCGAACTCTTCATAGGACCTTCCGGTTCTCCGGTCGATGGTGGGGAACCATACAGGAACCCAACCTTCCACGGTTTCATCGTACATCTCCCAGGCATCCGCCGGGTTCACTCGTGGCGGCACGGTGTCCCAATTTATGGCCGGCAGAGGAAGGTCTTTGTCTAAAAATTCAATGAGTAACGGATTCGGTTTTCTGACCATTTGTATTCCTCATTCCTAAATTGAGCGACACAATTTGTTTTGAATTTGAAACGCTCAGTTTGGGTTAAGGGCTTCCAATGCTTCCTGAGCCGCCTCTTTCACATCAACGCCATATGGACCGTTCAAAACGGTTTCAAGTTTTGGAATCATCCCCTTGTCTCCGGATTTTCCCAAAAGATAAAGAATGTCCCCTTTGACCGTATCTTCTGTCGTTAAAAAACAATCCCATAAATAGGGCAGGGTATGGTGAACCAGCGTATTATTTTCCTCGGCAATGGTTTCAAATACCATCATGGCTGCCAGGCGAACCGGCCATTTTGTGTGAACCATAAGTTCCGTAAAAGCCGGAAAAATTTTTCCGCTCTCAAGCATCATTCTGGCCACTTCTAAAGCACCGCCTTCTTCAAACATGGTTTTCAATGATAACGCACTGAGTCGAGAAGGGTCCCGGTTAATAATCATGTCGACAATTTCTTCCATCTGAATTGATCCGGTCCAGTAAAATTGATCATCCAGCAATACCGTCGGTGCGGATTGGATATTGTCGGATGCTGCCTTTTCCGGAAAAAATGCGCCGTCAATGATGGTCAGCTTTATGGATTCACTCGCCGCAGCAAGACGGAGCAGCTGCTTTACTGTTACCGGACAAAAAGGACAATGGGGCGTAATATAAACCTTCAACAGGGCGGGAACCTGGATTTGATGAAGATTTTTATGAACCGACAAAGGACCTTTTTGGGCCTGGCCGCCACTGTCGGCCAGTGCACTCAGAAACGGTTCAAGTTCCTTACCCGTTGGAATCGCCTGATATCCAACATTTCCTATCTGAATAGTGGGGGAGGTTGAGCCTTCATCTTTTTCTCGTTTTATTTTAATCTTAGGCACAATGCGCATCAAATCATCACAGAAATCTTTAAATGTTTGGCTGCGTTCGTCCTCGGTCGAAATCATATGGATGCGTATGTCATCTTTAAGTGTTTGGCTCCAATCGGCTATTTGTTTTTTTTCTTTTTCCGGGATCATTGCTTTTTCATCTCTAAACTTGACGAACTTTTAAAAAATCAACATTGAGACGACAAAGTAAAAAGTTCAAGTTCCCCCGCATAACACCAGCGGGATAAAGAGGCGCCGCGAATTTCATGGCATGATGCGTACCTATGTACGCCGCAGTGAACACGAAATGAAGCACAACGCAAAAATTGGACTTTTTACGAAGCTGCCAAACGTGACTATCGGGCAAAGCAGGACTTAAACCGCTTTGCGATCTCATTCTCCACCCATCTCATATCATTTTTCTCTCTGCCGATCCGATAAATACCGACGATCGCTTCAGCGCGGGATTTGGCGCTTCGATAACCTTCAGTCACTGCTTTCTCTATCAATTCCCAGTCACGTGTTTGAGTGAATTTTTGAAACGCCTCAATTATTTGAGGAAACAATATTTTGTTAAAGCTTTCGAGAAAAGCGACGTAAAATGCAAGAGACGATGTTTTTCGCTTTTCGATAATATGGGAAAGTGTTCCATACTCGCTGGTGTCAGCCAAAAGGTCTTTAACGGCTCGGGTTAAAAGTTCGATGGGGGTGTGGGGAAACGCTGCAATAATTTCTTGCCATGTTTTGCGGTCAAAAGCCGTGTCCTGCATTTCGCCCAACTCATGATAAATATAGGTATCTGTTTCATTGGCGGCAATTGTAGGCAAATTCCGGTGTAAATCTTCAGGTGTCTGTTCTTTCAGCCCATAATCTTCCAAACCGAAACTTAAAGCATAACGTCCTGAATTTTTAATATAAAATATTTGATCCCAAAGAAAAAGTCTGGCGGATTCTTTTCGAACATAAATACAATTGTCCTGAGACAGGGCAGGGATGGTCAATAGATCACGGGCAAGCTCCTCACCGAGAATAAATATCGTAATTCCGTTTATTGTTTTCTTGTCTTCAATTACAGCAAGAAAAAATGAGGGTTTAAGGCCCCGGGCATAGCCTCCTCCGTAGATGTATCCCCTGGGCTCTAAAATTACATTGATTCCTTTGACATCAAATGGATCGAATTGACGCCCGAAAAGGGTGATGTCGTGAAAATCTTTATCTATCAGTTTTTCCCACGTTTCTTCTTTGTCGCCAATCCATTTTAAGACCTCTGAAGGATCATTTTCAACCCAGGGGTCCAATCTGTTTTCCCACTTGTACAAATCCCGCAATCGCAATGCCAAACCGCAAATGGAATAGAGTCCGGCATGCCGGGCATCCGCAATATTGCAGTTCTCAAGGACTTGGTCGGTGATGTCATCTATCTGAAACATATTGATTTGATTCCACTTCACCCTAACGTTGCAAAATCCGGAGGGTCCTCAAGCGCAATAAGAATATCTTTTGCCGGGATTGCGCCTTCTCTTAAAATTT
The DNA here is from genome assembly GCA_002868985.1 of Desulfobacteraceae bacterium. Lineage (GTDB taxonomy): Bacteria > Desulfobacterota > Desulfobacteria > Desulfobacterales > UBA11574 > UBA11574. The sequence goes on from PKTV01000131.1 coordinate 6,770, forward strand.
TCGGGGGATCGACGGTCACATCCACGACGGTTGAGCCGATACCGCCTTTGAGCGGCCCGGCATCAAGAATCAGATCCACTTTATCCAAAATCCGCGGATTAATGTCAGAAACCGTTGAACACCCTGAATCTCCGGTAATATTGGCACTTGTAGCGGTAAGAGGACATCCGACAGCCTTTGAGAGGGCTAAAGCAACAGGGTGCTGCGGCATTCGAATACCAACTTTCCCGGTATCTGCCGTAAGGTTTGCCGGCAGTGTGTCTTTGGCCTTGAAAATAAGGGTGACCGCACCCGGCCAGAAACAGTTCATAATGTGTACAGCTGCCGAAGAGACATGTTGAACAAGTTTTGTCACGTCTTTTCGGTGGGGTATGAGGACCAGCAACGGTTTATGATAAGACCGCTGTTTTATGTCAAAAACCCTGTCCACAGCTTTGGCGTTCAGGGCATCTGCTCCCAATCCGTAAAGGTACTGGGTGGGGAACACAATGACCCCGCCGTCTTTTATGATCTGAGAGGTCGCAACGATGTGATCATCTCTGGGATTTAATGGGTCAGCCTGAAGGATTTTTAAGCTTTTTGGCTTTTTGATCAACTTGTTTTGCGAGCTCCTTTTTATAGGTTTCCAACTTTTTTGAAAGCGTTGGATCTGTAAGTGCAAGTATCTGTACCGCCAGGATACCTGCATTTTTTGCTCCCGGTTTTCCAATGGATACCGTGGCCACAGGAACCCCTGGAGGCATTTGAACCGTGGAAAGGAGCGCGTCGAGTCCTTGAAGGCAAGATGAATCTATGGGAACGCCGATCACCGGAAGCGACGTATATGCCGCCATATTCCCTGCAAGATGTGCGGCATGTCCGGCCCCGGCAACAATCACTTTTATGCCCCGCTTATGGGCGGAAGCGGCAAACTTAGCCGCCCTTTTAGGACTCCGGTGTGCAGATGCCACCGTTATTTCATAAGGTATCCCGAAGCTTTTTAAAACCAAAGCGGTTTCTTCCATAATTTTAAGATCAGAATCACTTCCCATGACAATTCCAACTTCAGGCAGCCGACCCGGTTGTTTTAAAGCCTTATTTCCTTTTTTCAAATAGACCTCCTTCCTTATCCCGGATATTTCACGTGTACGAAGCGTTCATTTGCAAGGCATTCAAGGGCACAGCCGTAGTAGACCACTGCAAGCCTTTGATACCAAGGCAAATGGGCATCTCGGACTCGCCCGTAGGGTGAAAATTTTTGAGAAATTCAAAAAGAAATTTTTCGGTACAAACTGCCACCTTACTACTATAGACAAAATTGTAAATAACAAACTGTTTTCATTCCTAATAGAAAGGCCTCTCGAAAATTTTCATGAAATATTCGGGTTATCCGTTTGCGAGACGCTCCAACACATCTTGTTTCTTTTGATCCAGTTCCTTACGGCGAATCGTTGCACCTTTTGTCCCGCCGTTTAAAGCGATTTCCGAAAGATAATACGTCCCATCATCCGCAATATGAATATCCAAATGCGCATAAGGAAATTTACCCCGCTCCATTGCTGTTCTGCAAAAATTCAACATATCCGTGTCCATCTCATGGGGATAATTTTTACCGCCCATGGAGATATTCATCCTGAAATTATCGGGATTATGCCGAACATACGCTTCCATATAATCCCCCGCGATAATCACGCGAACATCCGTAAAATTATCCAAAAAGGGTTGAACGATAAAAGGATATGAAGATTCAGACAGGGCCAAGAAACTATAAAGAATTTCAATGGTATCCCATTTTCTCACACCATGGCCGCAGTGCAGATGATCTTCTTTTGTGACCACGGGAGCGATGCCAAGTCTGTTATAGGTGTTCACCGCCACAATGAGATCCGTTCGTCGGGCGATAACAAATGTATGGGGCAGCATCCAATTATTTAGAACAACAGCCTGCGTCGCCTTGGAATGATTCAGAACCTGTGAAAGGGGGGATGGAAAGCAGGATACGCCGCGTTCCATAAGATCGATGAGGATAGATTGTTTGATATGTTTGTAGGACAGTATACCTAAAAAGATATCCCCGGAACAAAGGTCGTGATACCTTTCCTTAAGCTCCCCGCTGCTTCTGACGATCATTGAATCACCTGTTGACCTTGTGTCCTTCGATACTCAGTTCAATTAAACGATCCAGAAGTTGGCTGAAAGGGATACCCGCTTTTCCGGCAGCAAGCGGCAATAGGCTGGTGGCCGTCATGCCGGGGATGGTGTTGGTCTCAAGGACATACATCTCCTGATCTTTAAGAATCACATCGGTTCGACTGTATCCTTTACAAAACAACGCCTTATGCGCTGTTTTGGCTATTTCCTGTGCTTTTTGGGTCATCACGTCATTAATTCGGGCCGGACAAATTTCATTTGTTGCGCCTGCGGTATACTTGGCTTCGTAATCGAAAAAATCAAAGGATTCGCTGGGGATAATTTCAATAATTGGCAATGCCTCCAACTGATCATTGCCAATAACGCCGCCGGTGAGTTCGATACCGTCGATATGCACCTCTATCAACACCATAGAATCTTGTTCAAATGCTTTATCGACCGCTTCTTTGAGCAAATCTTTTGATTTTACGATAGATATGCCAACACTCGATCCACTGGCAACCGGTTTTACAACCAGGGGCAGGCCCAGTCGTTGGACACACGCATCTGCATCTAAAGTGTCATTTTTTCCAACCACAATGTAAGGTGGAACCAACAGGCCGGAGTTTTCGTAAAGATGTTTTGAAACCAGCTTGTTCATGCCGATAGCACTCCCGAGTACCCCGGACCCCTGATAAGGAATGTCAAGCAGATCGAGCAATCCCTGAACAGTACCGTCCTCGCCAAAAGGGCCATGGAGAATGATCAATGCGGCATCAATTTTAGATGCGTCCACGACCAGTTGTGGAAGGTCGGTTTTTGGATCATACCGAATGATATCGTACTTATTGTGGTCCAGAGCTTCATAAACCTGGTTTCCACTTGAGATAGAAACTTCACGCTCGGAGGATATCCCCCCGGACAAAAGGGCAATGGTTAATTTTTTCATGAGGTTTCCTTTCCGTTTGAAAACTGCTGAGTTGGGATGTTTTAATAAACTAAGCTTACGGTATTTCCGCGTTAGGATTTGAAAATCTGTTCCTTGAATTTGTTATATTCTTCAAGGGTAATAAGGTTGTTCTCAAGCAGTCTGACAAGTTCTGAAAACTCTTTATATTGAACAGTTTCAGGATCTTCGAGTTGTTTGACTTGCCCTGATGAGTTACCGCTCAGAGCAGGTGGGTTGTGATGTTCGCCGCCGATTTTTAATGATGCAAGTCCCCCAAGAAAACTAACCTCAACGCTTCTTCCGCTGTGCCGATAGGTGTTAAGTATTTCTCGAAGGGTTTTTCCTTCCATTTTCATGCGTTTGTAAAAATGATAGCCTGAAGCAATAATGGCGATTAGGCCGCCCAAAAAAATCCAAATCATGTAATTTATAATGCCACGGAAAAAAATGACCATCAGGACCAAACCTGCAACCAAAACAATATGAAGCACAAGAATGAAATAGGCCATCAGGACGCTTTTAAAATGTTGACTCTCTTTTTCTTTTTTAAACGCCATAAGATGTATATTTCTTTTTTATAACCCTGTCACTATTCGATACGTTCATTTTGGGTTTTAGATTTTTCAATATGCCCCACCAGCTTTTCCATATAATGTTGGGGCATTTCGTACATAATGGATGTGTCTCGGATTGTATTCAACTTCATGATTAAAAAGTTTAACTTTTTCAATACACGGTATTTTTCAGATGTCTCTTGCATACCGGCCAGAAGATCTTCTGTCTGTTTAATCTCCTTTTTCAACTCAATTTCCGGAGGAACACAGTCTGCATTTTTAAGAATTTTATAGGCCATACGCAACTCTTCGGGAACAAACAAATCTGAATTAAATTTCAATGGCTTACCGGAGCCGACAAGGTTTTCAAATTCGCCTTTGTTCTGAGCCTTTCGAATCCGTTCTTCGACAATTTTTTCAAAGCCTTGAATCATGGTTAAACGCTTCGTTTTTTACACCTACGTGTAATACGCCTTTTTAATAACACCCAAGTTGAGCGTTTCAAACTTTAAAATTTGAAACGCTCAACTTAGGTTAC
>PKTV01000446.1 GCA_002868985.1 Desulfobacteraceae bacterium
ACAAGGCTGTTCTTCTTTAAAGTGGGATGCAATACTTTCTGAGAAAATCGTTAGCCATTTTTTTCTGTCTGGCAACATTGGGATTTCAGCATGTCTCTTTACATGCCTATGTTCTGCCAGGTCCCTTTCTTTTGAAATTAATGACCCAAAATCTCGGCAAGGCCGACCGTCTCTTGGTAACTCAAAAACTGGTTCTTCATGATGACAACCCGAACATGAAAGCCGATGAACTCAGTGAAACCTTACAGTTCGAGTTCCCGAAAACATTCCGTTCGGACATCGTCTCAGAAAATATTCAAAGAATTCGCATCGTATCAGATCGCATCGTATTCACGGTTATTGATGGAAAAATTTCAGATGAACCTGAAAATTCCTATGATCATTACAAAGATCTTATTCTTTTTAGATCCAGAGAAGTTCTTCAAGAACGGTTGTCAAATCTTGGTGTGGATGTAAAGGTTACAAGCCTTGGTCGTTTTCAAGGCAAGCCGGTTTACGTTTTAGGCGCCCAATATCCGGATGAAACCTCGCCTCAAGTATGGCTGGACAAGAAAACATTCCTCCCTCTTCGCTGGATAATGACAAGCAACGCAACACAAAACTTAGAAGTTTTGTATCTTGATTGGAAAAAATTGAAGCAGATCTGGTATCCAATGCGTATCGAATTTTTTTCAAATGGGAACCTGCTCCGCGAAATCCATGTACAGGACATCAAGGTGAACCCTTCTTTTCGGGCAGATTTATTTGATATCCAACAACTTAAATCGCTTTATCCTCAGGATGCCCCGGCTGAAACGAAAAACGGCGGTAAAGAGGAACTGGATGAAGTTCAAAAAACCATAGACGAATTCAAAAATATATATAAATAAGACCTAAGTTGAGCGATTGTCGAGGTTTCCGCCCCGGAGAAATAGGCTTCGCATTTCACTTTGGCTTTGAATCATAATATCTGAAGAAAAGGCACAAAATGGATTATAAAACAAAATTTATTTTTATTACGGGTGGTGTGCTTTCATCCTTGGGCAAAGGGCTTGCTTCCGCAGCCATCGGAGCACTTCTCGAAAGCAGGGGGCTTTCCGTAACCATACAGAAACTGGACCCTTACATCAATGTTGACCCCGGAACCATGAACCCTTTCCAGCATGGAGAAGTTTATGTCACGGATGACGGGGCGGAAACGGATCTGGATCTTGGACATTATGAGCGGTTTACCCATGCCATATTGAACAGAGACAATAACTTTACCACCGGGAAAATATACCATTCGGTCATCACCAAAGAACGTCGGGGAGATTACCTGGGCGCTACGGTACAAGTCATTCCCCACATTACGGACGAGATTAAAAGAAGCATCAAGCTGGTGGCAGATTCCGTAGATATCGTCATCGTTGAAATCGGCGGAACCGTCGGTGACATTGAAAGTCTCCCTTTTCTGGAAGCTATTCGACAATTTCGGGCGGATGTGGGCAAGGAAAATGCTCTGTATATCCATCTGACGCTTGTTCCATATATCAGCACCGCCGGAGAAGTTAAAACAAAACCGACCCAGCACAGCGTAAAGGAGCTACGCAGTATCGGTATTCAGCCGGACATCCTTCTCTGCCGTACGAATAAATATCTGCCCAAAGAAATCAAGTCAAAAATAGCCCTTTTCTGCAATGTCACCGTTGACGAGGTCTTCACGGCTAAAGATGTGGAGTGCATTTATGAAGTCCCCCTGGTGTTTAACAAGGAGGGGCTTGATCAGAAAATAGTGGAAAAGCTTAACATCTGGACCAGATCGCCCCATCTCGGTGACTGGGAGGAAATTGTCAGGAGTCTTAAAGAGCCTAACTCGTCGGTAATCATTGCAATTGTCGGAAAATATGTCGATTTAACGGAGTCTTACAAAAGTTTGAATGAAGCGCTGCGTCATGGCGGAATTCCCAATGATTGCCGGGTAGATCTCAAATTTATAGATTCTGAAAAAATAGAAAAAACCAATTGTAAAGAAATGCTGGAAGATATCGACGGCATATTGGTTCCCGGCGGCTTTGGTTCCAGGGGTATCGACGGCAAAATCTGCGCCGCAAAATATGCCAGAGAAGAAAAAATTCCCTATTTCGGTATCTGCCTCGGTATGCAGGTCGCCGTCATAGAATTTACCCGCAATGCCGCAGCCTTGGCGGGTGCTCATAGCCAGGAGTTTGATAAAAACACACCCTATCCGGTGATTTACCTGATGACCGAATGGTATGATGATAAAACCGGAAGCATTCAGCGGCGGGATATCACTTCTGATAAAGGGGGAACCATGCGCCTTGGTGCTTACCCTTGCAAAATTAAAATGGACACGCTTGCCCATAAGGCTTACGGAATTTCGGACATTTCGGAACGTCACCGCCACAGGTATGAGTTCAACAATGCATTTATTGACCGGCTTGAAGAAAAGGGGTTGATCATCAGTGGAACCTCACCGGATGGTGAGCTGGTGGAAATCGTCGAGATTAAGGATCATCCCTGGTATCTTGGCTGTCAATTCCATCCGGAATTCAAATCGCGTCCCATGGATCCCCATCCCTTGTTCAGAGAATTTATTCGCGCTTCGCTGGCGTATTCCAAAACCCGTTCCTGAGTCGCTTTGCCTGGAATAGAGCAAAAAGAATCGTTTTGTAGAAGTCTCAAAGCTTTAAAGCCCTGTTCATACTCCCCTGACAATACCCTTCCAGATCCACAGCCACATGGGAAAACCCGATTTTTCTCAATTTTTCTATAATGACGGATCTCGTCTTTTGATCGATGATCCTTTCAATATCTCCGGCATCCACCTCTATTCTGGCAACCTTGTCATGCACTCTAACCCGGCATCCTGTAAAACCAATGCTTGTTAAAACCTGTTCAGCCTGTTCTATCATTTTAAGGTCTTTTATGGTGATTGATGTTCCATATGGAATTCTGCTGGCCAGACATGCCATTGACGGTTTGTTCCAGGAGGTTAAATTCATCTGCTTTGAAAACCGGCGGATGTCGGTTTTTGTCAGATCTGCATCCACCAACGGCGCCTTGATTCCCATTTCCTGAGCTGCGGCGAATCCGGGTCGATAATCGCTTAAATCATCAATGTTTGCGCCATGAGCCACATGCTGAATCTTCCTATGATTTGAAATTTTCAACCATTCCTCTATAAGGTATTTTTTGCACAGGTAGCACCGCTCTTTCGTGTTGGATATAAAGTCGGCCCGGTGCATTATCCTGGATTGAATAATCATATGCTCAACTCCAAGTGATTTCGCAAAATCGATTGCTTCACGGGTTTCCCATTCCGGGTAAAGCGGAGACGCTGCGGTAACGGCAAGAAGATTTTTATTCAGCGCTTCCTGTGCCATTGCCAGCAAAAAGGAACTGTCAACCCCACCTGAATATGCCACAAGGAGAGAGCCATATCCTTTCAAAATCGAAAGAAGCCGATCCCTTTTTTCTGCTAAGTGATTCTTATTCATATTCAAACAAAAAAATGTTTACAAAACTTATGGATTCATATATAGAAATTTTTTGCAATATAACATATGACACTTTTCATTTGCAACGTCACAAACAACTTCAAAGAGGTTTTTTATGGGAAAAGACAGCCTAGTTCAATCAACAACCAAAGGAAAAAAGAGCGCCGCCAAGAAAAAAACAGCAAAAAAGAAAGCCGTCAAGGCTAAAGCTGCACCAAAGGCCAAAGCTGCCGCCAAAGCCAAGGCCGCACCAAAGGCCAAAGCTGCTGCTAAAGCCAAAGCCACCCCTAAACCCAAACCCGCAGCAAAAGCCGCTCATGCACCCAAAAAGATTGCCGTTTCTGTGAAAGATCTTCTTAAGAAAAAATTTCCTGTGTGGAAACCGGAAAAGCTTTACTCTGTCGCTTCGGACAAAGGAGATGCTAAAGATTTTACGGCACCGCCCTTTGTTTCAGGCCCGGAAGCGGAACAAAAACGAATCAAAGAACTCCTGCTGAAAAAGTATGACCTGGCGGAGATTAAGGCTGCCGGCGAAAAAGCCGCTGCTGAAAAGGCTGCCGCTGAAAAAGCCGCCGCTGAAAAGGCCGCCGCTGAAAAGGCCGCAGAACCTGAAATTTCGGTTTCATATGAACCGCCCGATTCCGACGACACCATCCCATCCGACCCCATGGAAAAGGGCATGAAATATCTGGCTGCCGCTTTAGCCGTCCTTATCGTACTTGTTATCGGGAGCAGCATGGTCAACCAGGGGAAATTTTATATTCATTCAACAGACGGTGCACTGGAAATCTCTCAGGGACGGTTTGCCCCCATGGGCGAAGAGCTTTTGATCTCTCTGCCCGGTGTTCAAGCGCCTGAAAAAGCCAAAGACATCTATTCCAAAACAGACGTGTACCCGATTATTTTCAATTATTATGTGGAAAAAGCAGATACCTTCTTGAAAGTTCCGGGTCTGCCGGATTTTGAAGGAATAAAAAAATATTTAAATAAAGCGATGGCGTACAAGACAACACCTGACTCTGCCGACGCTGTTTACAGCCGATTAAACAACATCGATCTAATGATTCTTTTGTACAAGGCGGATGTAGCGGCCAGCAAACCCACCCTTTCCGATCTTAAAGAGGCAAAAGGGTTTCTTTCCGAAGCATCACGCCTGGACCTCAATGGCGCGAAGCTGGATTTGATTCATGAAAAAATGGATGACGTAGACAAAAAGATTGCATCCTTGAAGGCTGAACAAAAAGCGGCCACATCACCCGCACCCGCACCGCCAGTCGAGACGAAATCGCCGGCACCCGCGGCACCTGCACCGCACGCAAAGCCTCACGGCTAATAGATTATATGTAAGCAATTGTTAAAAAGCGGATGGTCGTAATAACGGCCATCCGCTTTCTTTGTTTTTCCTCAAAATTAACCTTCATTTTTTGTATTTTAAGATCCACATCCTTTATCAAAATGCACAATAACCTGTGCAGTGATGCACAATTATCTGTGCAAATATCTGTTTGATTTTCTTCCATAAAGCTTTCCCCTCTCATCCGATCCGACCCATCTTTCTAAAAAGTTCGATTTTTTTCATGTTCGTCCGAACCCTTTTCAACCCAGGGATTGCGAAGAGTTTCAGACTATAAAATCTTTTTCAAATGCTGCTGTTTCAAAAGAAATCATCGTTTTGGCACAGATGTTGTAAATAATCGCTGGTAAATGTCCACCCTAATTGATCGTAAACAAAACCAAGAATGATCATAAATATATTTATTTCAATGAGTGTTTTTTGATGATTCGATTTCATTTAATATCCCCATCAGCAGTGAAATATGAATTCTACTCGTTTATCTCGATTTTGTTTACCTTGCAGGAAAGCCGAGGATACCCCATCTCTTTCGTTGCCGAGGGCTTGCGGTAGACGACTACAGCTTTGCCCTCGGACGCCTTGGATCTGAGGCATCCTCGACTTTCGCTCAATTAGGGTTCAGTTGAATTAAGCTTGTGTTGAAGCACCAAACATCATCCGGAGGTTCCCCATGTATAGAAAAGTATGCTGTCTCTTCATCTTTCTTTTCCTTTGTTCTGCCTTCCCTTCATTGATTCATGCAGATAACCAGACCGTATTCGGCCCAAAATCTTTTGAGATTGGAAGGTGGCATATTCTTGCGTCGGTCAATACGTTCAATGTCGAAGATCCTGGAGAAGGCGTTGTCACCATCACCAAAAACACCCCCGATAAGCCGATCAACAGCGGATTTATTCTTTTCAACACCACACTTGTTCCCCTTCGTGATTTTTTAACCGGGGCCGAAGTCGTGTTTGAAAAAGAAATAACATTACGATCCATTAACTTTATCACCGTTTTCCTCTTGGGAACCCCCGAAGCTTCGGTAACAATAACGATCAATGCAGGAGGAACTCCTGCTCTGCCTCCGGAAGTCTCCTTCTCCGCAGATCCGCAGACCATTACGATGGGAGAATCCAGCGCGTTGTCCTGGAACGTTATCGATGCCGATATCATCAGCATAGACCCGGGCATCGGGAGTGTTGGTCCAAACGGGCCTTATGAGGTTTTTCCAACCGAGACCACCACCTACACCATTACTGCCGTTGGGACCGGCGGAACAACCACTAAAAGCGTCACCGTATCGGTCAACATACCTTTGCCCACAGTGAGCATCACTGCCGATCCTGAAGCGATTCTTTTAGGTGAATCCTCCACCCTCACCTGGAGTTCCACCCATGCAGATACCTGTATGATCGAACCGGGCATCGGATCGGTTGATGTCAGTGGGTCCACCCAGGTTTCACCTACAGAAACCACCACGTACACCATTACGGCCACCGGCCCCGGAGGCACGGCCGCGTCTGACGTCACGATCACTGTAACCGATCCCAACGCGCCCCCGTCTGTCACCATGACCCCGGCTTCGGCTGTTATTTCACAAGGTGAATCCATCACCCTGACCTGGAACTCCGAAAGAGCACAAAGTGCCTTTATCGATAATGGTGTCGGCAGCTTACCGGTGAATGGTTCGACCACGGTTTCCCCAGACCATACCACCATCTACACCCTTACGGTGACAGGTACCACCGGCTCAAGCAGTGCACAGGCAAAGATTCAGGTGACGGGCAATCCAGCGCCTGTGCCGGAAGGCTCGTTTGGCAAACAATATGAAGATTTGATTCCAAACGATGCCACGGTGGATGAATACGATACCAAACGATTTTCATTGATCACCGGCCTGGTTCGTTCCATTGACGATTCTCCTATATCTGATGTTTCCGTGACCCTGCACGGCCATCCGGAATACGGCACGGTATCAACCGATGCCCAGGGTCGATTTTCCCTTCCCATTGAAGGTGGAACGACGTTAACCGTTGTCTATCAAAAGGATGGATTTATAACCGCCCACAGGAAAGTCTATGTGCCCTGGAATGACATCGCCATTGCCGAGACCATCCGGATGATTGACCAAGACCCGCTATCCACCACCGTTACCTTTGACGGCAACCCAAACACGATAGTGACACACCAGAGCTCGGAAGTCTCTGACGAATTCGGGAGCCGGTCTGCAACCATGGTATTTACCGGAGACAACCATGCCTATCTGGTAGATGAAAACGGAAATGGTGTCCAGGAACTAACCACCATCACCACACGGGCCACCGAGTATACAACTCCTGAGTCCATGCCTGCCAAACTGCCGCCCAACTCTGCCTATACCTATTGCGCGGAACTGGGTGTGGACGGCGCGCAAAGGGTTCGGTTTGAAAAACCGGTCATCACATGGGTTAATAATTTTCTGGGGTTTGACGTGGGGGAAATCGTACCTGTCGGCTACTACGATCGAGACAGAGGTGTATGGGTGCCCTCGGACAACGGCGTGGTGGTGAAACTTCTCGATACGGATTCTGATGGCATTGTGGATGCCCTGGATGCCAATGGAGATGATAATCCCGACGACCTTAACAGCAACGGATCATTCAGCGATGAGGTGGAGGGCCTAAATGATCCTGAAAAATACCAGCCCGATTCCACTTTTTGGAGAGTAGCTGTTACCCATTTTACCCCCTGGGACTGCAACTGGCCATATGGCCCGCCGGCAGATGCCATAGCCCCGAACCCGGAAGGGCTGCCAAAAGTAGGCCAGCAATGTGTTGAAGACTGTCAAAGACAGACTGGATCTTTTGTTGAGGAGAGAGGCCGTATTTTCCATGAAGATATTCACATCCCTGGTACCGGAATGACAATGCATTATGCAAGTAACAGAGTTCCAGGCTATATTAACGCCATTTTTGTTCCGGCCAGCGGCAATGTTGTTCCCGATAGCCTTAAAAGAATCATTGTCAGTGTAAGGGTTGCAGGAAGAACATTCGAGCAGATGCTTGATCCGCTTCCCAACCAGAAGGTTGAGATTGGCTGGGATGGGCTTGATTTTCTGGGAAGAGAGGTTGTCAACCCTACTGCTCAGGTGAGTATTGGTTTTGAATACAATTTACTCTTGTACACGGCTTCGGATGAATTTTACCAGGCATTTGCTCAGGCAGGTGATGATGTAACACTAATAAATGGGCGGGAAGGGAATATGGTTACGTGGAAGCACAGCAGCCTGGTAATCCAACACCCCAACCGAGAACAGATCGGAACCATTGCCCAAGGGTGGACTTTGTCATCCCACCATTATCTCACCCTTAATAACGCCTCCACCCTTTACAAGGGGGACGGATCAGTAGTCAATGATAATGTAAATGTAAAAAACTTGCTCACCAGAGTGGTAGGGGGAGGGGGGGGGACATACTGCGGTGATGGCGGCCTTGCAACTCAGGCCTGTATCTGGAACCCGGAAGGTGTTAACGTGGATGCCGCAGGCAACCTTTATATATCGGACACAACCAATCACCGTATTCGGAAGGTCGATACAGACGGCATCATAACTACTGTGGCCGGAGGTGGCAGTGATTCGGGTGACGGTATTCCTGCCACAGATGCCAGATTGAGTTTTCCAACCGGTTCTGTCGTGGATGCCACAGGCAACCTTTACATTAGCAATGGTAACGGTATTCGGAAGGTCAATACAGACGGCATCATAACTACTGCTGCTGGCAAAGGGCCAGCCGGGTACAACGGTGACGGCATTCCTGCCACAGATGCCCTTCTGAATAATGCATATGGAATTACAATGGATGCCGCAGGCAACCTTTACATAGCAGATTGCTATAATCATCGTGTTCGCAAGGTCGATACAAATGGCATCATAACTACTGTAGCCGGTAATGGGACCAGCGGCTTCACCGGCGATGGGGGTTCTGCCATCGAAGCCCAAATTGATCATCCTCGTGACGTGGCTGTGGATTCTGCGGGAAATCTTTATATCTCGGACAGCTATAACCACCGTATTCGGAAGGTCGATACAAGTGGTATCATAACTACGATAGCAGGCAGTGGCCCAGCTGGCTCGTATCTAGATGAATACGGCGGCGACGGAGGTCTTGCTACTCAGGCAAGACTTTCTCAACCGCATGGTCTTGCCTTGGATTCTACGGGAAATCTTTACATTGCAGATAGTTTCAATAATCGTGTTCGTAAAGTGCATACAAACGGTATCATAACTACTGTAGCAGGAAGTGTCTATGGTATTAGTACGTTTGGCGTTTGTTTGGACCCCTTGGACAACCTTTACATCGCGGATTTTGATTATCATAAAATCACAAAGATATCTTTCCCTTCAGTCCTATCTGATTATACGACTAGCGGTCACGTTATCTTTAGTGAAAAAGGCGTGGGATATATCATAAGCAGAACCGGCCGACATCATGCTACGATAGACCTTGATACAGGCGTAACTTTGTATGAATTCAGCTATGATGAAAATCAAAACCTGGTTTCCGTTATCGATCAATTTGGCAACCAGACCACAATCAATCGGGACGGAAGTAGTGTAGCCACTTCTATCACATCTCCCGATGGACTCACGACTCAGCTATCCATAGGTGCCGATAACCATCTCAACCGCATTACCTATCCGGATGGTAGTTTCTATACCTTTGAGTATACACCTGAAGGACTGCTGACCGCTAAAATCGAACCTCAAGGAAATCCGTTTGATCATGCATTCAACGTTTCCGGACAACTGGCGGATGTAACTGACGAAGAAGGAGGACACTGGAATTACATAAGGAACGTATATGAAAACGGTGATATACTGACAGAAGTAACAACTGGCGAAGGAAATGTCACCTCGTATATAGACCATACCGATCCAATCGAGAACTATACGTCCACCATCACCGATCCTACAGGGGCCGAGACACTGTTTACCCAGTCTGCAGACGGGTTGGTCGTAACCAAGGTTCTCCCCTGCGGTATGGACCTTGAATTCCTTTACGGCATCGATTATCAATACAAATTAAAATATATAAAAGAGATGAGAGAAAACACGCCTAGCGCTCTTCAAAAGGTGACAACCAAAAGTAAGAGCTACCAGGATACAAACGGGGAAGGAACGCCGGATCTGATCACCCACAGAGTAACCGTCAACGGCAAGATCACAAAAATTATACACAATACCCTTCTGGCGCAAAAGAGCGTCATATCCCCGGAAAACAGAAACATTACTACACTTTACGATCCTACAAACCTATCGACGACCAGTGTAAGTGTGCCTGGTCTTTTTGATACATCTTACGGGTATGACAACAGGGGCAGATTGACCTCTATCACTACCAATACCAGACAAACCGCCTTTACCTATAATGCAAAAGGGTTCCTTGAATCATTAACCGATCCGGGAGGCTATACTGCCACTTACACCCACGATGCAGTGGGTCGCACAACCGGGATCGGCAGACCGGATGGTAGCTCAGTTGCGTTTAATTATGATAACAACGGCAACATGACCGTGTTGACCAATCCATCGTCCATCAATCATGGCTTTGGTTACAACAAGGTTAATCGGAACAGTTCGTATCAGACGCCTTTGAGCGGCAGTTACAGCTATGTGTATGACAAAGACCGAAGACTGAAACAGACCAACTTTCCTTCCGGAAATCAGGTCAACAACATTTATGACACAACACGGCTTTCTCAGATTCAGACACCCGAGGGGAACATTGACTTTACATATCTATGCAGCACTAAGGTAGGATCGATCACGAAAGGATCGGAATCGATCGCCTACGGCTATGACGGTAAACTTGTTACGTCTGAATCCTTGAGCGGTACGTTAAACCAGGCTCTTGGTTACACCTATAACGATGATTTTAATCTAACCTCGCTGACCTATGCCGGTGTGACTGAAAGCTACGCCTATGATAATGATGGTCTGTTGACCAGGGCAGGGAGCTTTTCTATTTCTCGCAATTCCGGAAACGGCCTGCC
>PKTV01000423.1 GCA_002868985.1 Desulfobacteraceae bacterium
AATAAGGTCGTTATGGACGAAAATTACGCGCTGATACGGCACTTAGCTCCTGAAGAAACGCCTACGGTTTTGGCAGGCATCATGGGCAAGGAAAAGCTTATTGCCGTGATTTCATCCATGAAACGTTCAACATACCAACCGCTGATTGATGCTCTTGGGGTTAAAACGATTACTTATGCAACACCGGATAATATTACTTTTAATCAGATTGAAGAAAATTCGTTACTCATTGCCGGCTATGACAATCCTGTTGTGAAAATGCTTTTTGGCAAACAGACGGTTTCGGAAGACGGATTACATGTAAAAGTGTATAAAAATCCGTATAATACATCGGAACGTGTTGCATTGTTACATGTTGCCGACAAACAGCAGGCACAGGCGGTCCAGTATAAAATATCGCACTATGGAAAATATACCGAGCTTGCTTTTAAAGACGGACGAAACACCTTCAAAGCGATTGCAGAATCAGAAAACGGCATTAAAATGTTATCCCGTCCCACAGTCCGGGCGCTCAAGCCTGATGCGCTTGCAACAATAGACGATATTATCCCCCAGCTTACGGTTTCGCGTATTATTTATGTTGGAGAAGCCCACGACCAATTTGCTCACCATATGAACCAGTTGAAGGTGATCAAAAAAATCCACGACGCCGGATATAAACTGGCTGTGGGTATGGAAATGTTCCAAAAGCCTTATCAACAGGTGGTGGATGACTACCTGGCCGGACAAATTGATGAGTTTTCTTTTTTAAAAAAGACCGAATATTTCAGCAGGTGGAGATACGATTACAATTTGTATAAACCGATTATCGATTATCTCAAACAACAGCGCATCCCGCTTGTTGCCTTAAATATTCAGGGAGATCTCACCCGCAAAGTTGCACGGGAAGGAATGTACGATCTGTCTGACAAGCAAAAAAAACAGTTGCCTTCTAACATGAATTTTTCAAATGAAACGTATCGGAAGGATTTGAGCCAGGTGTTTGTGGTGCACAATAAACAAGAAGATCTTCAGGATTTTAACTATTTTTTACAGGCTCAAATGCTGTGGGATGAAGGCATGGCCGAGTCCGCGCATCGGTTTTTGGCAAAACATCCCGAACATAAAATGGTTATTCTGGCGGGCAATGGCCATGTCAGGCATAAATATGGAATTCCGGACCGACTCTATCGGCGCAACCATTAATCGTTTACCGTTGTTGTTCAGGATGAAGAGATTGAAGACGGTGTGGCGGATTATATACTGTTAACCACAAAACTCAACGGGAAAGTATCGCCCAAGCTGGGTGTAATGGTAGAAGAAAAAGACCAGCGCCTGGTGATCAAAGGTGTGAGTCAAAGCGGTCCTGCAAAAAAAGCAGGGCTTGAAAAAGGTGACGTTATCGAGATGTTTGCAGAACGATCCATACAATCACTGGCAGACCTGAAACTCGCTTTGTTTTACGGCAACATCGGAAGCACAGTCAAGATTAAGGTCAAACGGGCGGATAAGACGATTGATAAAGAAATCGAACTGTTTGATTTTGAACGATTTCCACATTGATTAGACGTTTCGAAAAATCTACAACTTAATGAAAATATGGGACATTTTCACGCTTGAACGCTATACTTGAATATGGAAGAATGGAAAAGTGGAATACTGGAAGGTTGGTTTTTAAAAGGATATGGTTCATTTTTTGTTTTATAGTCGACACAAATTTTACCATTTATCCAACATTCCAGTATTCCAATTGAGGCGAAGCCTCTATCTTAAGATTCATGCTTTTTGATGTTTAGATGCTAAAAGATGGATTTCATGATTTCGCAAGACCGGCAAAGCTTCATTTTTTCTTTCCAGGTTCTATGAACATTGCCGCCGCAAATTGTACCACAGATAAACCAGCAAAGATCACCGGCCTGAAACTCCCATGCCGGACACATTTCTTTCTTTTCAGTAGGACACGCTTTTCTATCCCAGCAGGGAATTTTGTCATGGATATTTTTCTTTAACCTTGAAACCAGAAAAAAAATCTGACGTTCCACATGGGTCGGTACGGATCGCCACCCTTGTTCATAGCTGTGAACAGCCTTAATGGAGATACCAAGGAGCTGTGCCATCTGGCGCTGTGTTTTTTCTAGTTTTTTTCTGAACTTTTTAAATTCATTATTGGTCATGCTGAGTCCTTGGCCGCCGAGTATTCAGTTTATTAAAAGGGTTAAAAAAATGACCATATGGAACCATTTAAAAACACTCTCTTTTAGCCATTCCCTGCGTTAGGCTCAAATTTTAATCCGCCACCGAACTTTGGCGGATTATTCCTTGAAACACTTAATGCGTTCGTGTGGTTTAAATTGTCGCCTTCCTTGCCTTGAATAAAATCGAGCGTTTTCAAAAGGTCTCACAAATTTTGATTAACAGTATTACTATGTGGTATTTTATGTCAAGTGTTTATTAAAGCAAAATTCTTATAAAGAAAGAATCACTCAAGTTTAATGCTCTCAATCTTAAGCTCAACCAGGCCGGAAGAATATTATAAGGTAGAAATCATATGAGAATAAAAAAGGCGATTCATCTCAAAGACGAACCGCCCCAAGCCATAAAGAGGAGGGAGAATGGAGGATTTTTGGTTTATATTGTAAAGTATCATCCCGGAGCAGGGATTGTCAAGTAAAAAGTACTACATAGTGGCAATTTGATGGTTGGGCCCACAGTCATGTTTCCAAAAATATTTTATTTAGCCGTTGCAGTTCAGATTCGGCATCGTTCACCATTTCGTCGATGATCCCTCGAGCCGGTTTGATAAATTTGTCCAATAACATAACAATAAACCCTCAATGCCTTCATTCAAACTTTATCGAAACGGTAAATTCACATTGACATTTCGTGGCACAAAGTGGTATTTTTTTCGAGAAAAATATAATCAAACGTCTCGGAAATGCTACAACTTTTTGTAAGCAAAAATCTTTCAATGGCGATTTATTCATTTTACCGGTATGAAAGAATGGAATGTTGGAGTGCTGGAATATTGGGAGCAAGAACGGATATAAACTATTTAAATTGTAAAAAAATCCTTTAAACTCATCTTTCCATTATTCCCTCCGGGGCGTCGGCCTTACGGGCCGGAGGCCAATTGGGGTGAAGCGCCTAAGCTCTCTCTCAATTCCGATACTTTTTAGAATCAGGAGTATTCATCTTATCTTCTTGCAGCTTTACCAAGCTGAATCAATGTTAACGTCCTAAAGGAGAACCGATGTCTGCTGGCAGTATTAAACGCATCAATACGATTTTATATTGTCGTAACTGGCAAACCACGGTTAAGTTTTATCGTGATGTGTTGAAACTCATGGTCAATCACGAAACAGAATGGTTGGTGGAATTTCATTTGGTTGACAACACCTATTTAAGTGTCGCCAACGCTGCCGGAACATCTATTCAAAGCTCAAATGGCGATGGAATTACGCTCTCTTTTCAGGTTGGAACCGTTGATGCCGCTCATCGTCAGTTACGTGAGATCGGCATAGAAACCGGTCCAATCAAACCCATATGGGGCGCACGAGCATTTTACATCTTTGATCCCGAGGGGCACCGCATAGAGTTATGGTCTTAACTCGTGCCCATCCATAAATGGTTTTTTTGTCCAACCTCTGCGTTATGCTTAAAAAATAATCCTCGGAATATCCAATATATGCCTGTGGTTATTTTTTAAGCATGCCTTGATCTTGAACAAAAATCCTCATTTATGGATGGGCACTAACTAAAGTTTCGCACCCTTAATTTTTTATAAGGTCTATAAAAGCGAAGCTGGCCCTGAAATTATGTTTAAGGTAAAATCATACCCGAAGCGGTAATGTATTCAAAAGACTATAATGTTACAATTTTTTCAGGTTGACACAGCCACACTGTAGGATTATTTTCTGAAAAGAAACCAAAGGAGGAACCATAAAATGGCAAAAGAAACCTTTTCCATACCCAATATTTCCTGTGGCCATTGTGTGATGTCGATCAAGAATGAGTTGAATGAACTGGAAGGCGTCAAAACCGTGGAAGGTGATCCTGGGAATAAAAGTATAACGGTTGAATTTGAGTCCCCTGTCACACTGGAACAAATCAAAGAAACACTCAAGGAGATTAATTATCCGGCAGTTTAACCCGGAATCGCGAGCCGAACTAGAGGAATATCCGATGACGTTAGAACCCATTGATCTATTAAAAGATCGACCTGTTCAAGAACAAGGACCGTTGCTATCGACGGATACCAGTTGCTGACCTCAGCAACAAAAGGCTCAGTTGAGTCGTCCGGATATGAATCAACCCTTTATCATTGGTTCGGTTAAGACACCGACAGGTGATATACCCAAAATTTCTTCCGATCTGAGCCGGCGGGATCACTGGGGAAGCATTAAGGCCCGTTGGGGTGTGGGTCGCATGCACTATACTGTCGACCCAGGTCTTTATGCCCTTGGGGCGCCGAATGAACGATCACCTGTTCTGGTTACAGCCAATTACAAAATGAGTTTTGATCGATTGCGTGAAGCGCTTTCCAACCGGCATGCATGGATTTTGGTTCTGGACACCAAGGGCATCAATGTCTGGTGTGCGGCCGGGAAAGGGACATTTGGGACGGATGAACTGGTTCGGCGTATCGAATATAGCCAATTAAATCGCGTGGTATCCCATACGGAGTTGATTCTACCCCAACTGGCAGGCCCCGGTGTTGCAGCCCACAAGGTGAAAAAACGAACCGGTTTCAAAGTGTTATACGGTCCTATTCAGGCCACCGATTTGCCGGCTTTTCTGGATGCCGGCATGGAGGCAACCCCCAACATGCGGCGAAAGACATTTACAATGCTTGAAAGGGTGGTTTTAATACCCGTTGAACTGGTAAGCGCTTTTAAATGGTCATTACTGATACTGCCGGCCTTTTTCTTATTGGGAGGGGTGGGCGCACCATCCGGATTTTGGCAGGGTGTATTGAACGATGGGCTCTTTGCCGTACTCCATCTGCTGGGTGCGCTGTTGGCCGGAGCAGTTCTAACACCGATTCTTTTACCATGGCTTCCAGGTCGAGCTTTTTCTCAAAAAGGCTTGATCATGGGCCTGATAACAACACTGTTTATCACTCTTTTCGGAGCGTTTTATCTTAACATTCGGCAAGATTATATGAATATCATGGCCTGGTTCTTTCTGGCTCCGGCGTTATCGGCCTATCTTGCTATGAATTTTACCGGCGCTTCGACCTACACGTCTCTTTCCGGTGTCAAAAAAGAGATGAGATGGGCCGTACCCCTTGAAATTGTGGGTGGAGTGGCGGGTTTGACCCTCTGGGTAGGATCGCGATTTGTCTTACCCTAATTGAGCGAAAGCCGATGATACCCCATGGCCTGCGGCCTGACTCCTACGGTGTCTTCGTTATCAAGGGCTCGAAGTAGACGACTACGACTTCGCCCTTGATGCCTTTCGCAGTGAAACGAAGATCCCGTTATCGGGGGAATATGGGGCATCCTCGACTTTCGTCAATTAGGGTTTTTTAAAGGTCGATGAAAATGGAAAAGATGAGCTATTTAAAAGATGTTGTAACGCTTCAATTAAACGAGAAAATATGCTCGGGTTGCGGGATGTGCGTCGTCGTATGCCCTCACGCGGTTCTGAGCATGAACAACAGGAAAGTTCAAATTGAAAACAGGGATGCCTGCATGGAGTGTGGGGCTTGTGCAATGAATTGTCCCACAGAAGCGCTCACTGTTCAGGCTGGTGTTGGCTGTGCCGCGGCTGTTATCAATTCAGCTCTGGGTAGAGAAGGATCCTGTTGCTGTGTCATCGAAACCAAGAACGAACCTGGCAAAGACCAAAGTAAAAGCTGCTGTTAATCCTATCACCGAAAGGCATTTCTTTCGTCTTAAAATTCATCACCCCATATGCGTTTTCCTGAGTTTTCAAGCCGACATGTTTTTTTTCAGTGGAAAGTGTATGATTTTGCGGCACCATGTTGCAAAAATCAACAAAAACAACTCTTGACAATTTTGATTTTAGAAATTAAAAGAACTTCTTTGGCAAATGAGGTTCAATTAGAATGCCTCACCAGGCGTTTTTTTTTGCGCTAAAATAACCGGCTCATTAGGATCGTGGAAATGACGGAAACCGCCCTTTTAGACTACATGTACATCTTTCTTTTCCTAGTTGTAGGATTTATTGGAGGATTTGCACCTTTTATTATCAACTGGTTTATCCGCCCCAAAAGAACACATCTAAATAAATCTCTGAATACATACGAATGCGGGATGGATATTTACGGAAAAGCCTGGGATTACCGTTACGGCGTTTCCTATTACCTTTACGCACTCATTTTTCTCGCATTTGATGTCGATATCCTGTATCTGTTTCCGGTTGCAGCGGCCTTTGACAAGGTATCCGGCATTCGTGGAATTGTGGAGTTTTTCATCTTTTTGGGCATTCTGATCCTGGCCATCGTTTATGCTTGGGCTAAAGGAGTCTTCACGTGGGAGAGGAAAATAAAAGTTCGCCGATAAGACCCGACTTAGATGCATATGCCGCATATTTAAAGTCTGAATCCTGTCGACCGGTTGTCGAACAAGGCAGAGAATATGGTGAAGGGCCTCTGTTGCGCATGAAGTTGGCCGACACCATTATGAAGCTGTGCCAGGCGAATTCACTGTGGCCCATGACCTTCGGCATCGCTTGCTGCGCAATAGAGATGATGGGAACCGGTATGGCCCGTTTCGACATCTCCAGATATGGATCTGAAGTTTTCAGACCGTCGCCCAGACAATCGGATCTGATGATTGTGGCCGGAACGGTGAACAAAAAACTTGCTCCGGTACTTTTGACGCTCTACGAACAAATGCCGTCTCCCAAGTGGGTCATTGCCCTGGGCAACTGCGCTATCTCAGGAGGACCCTTCAAGGTCAAGGAAAATTATAATATCATCGAGGGCGCCGACAAACTGATCCCTGTGGATGTCTATGTTCCCGGCTGCCCCCCCCGTCCGGAAGGTCTCATCGAAGGGATTCTTAAAGTTCAGGAAAAGATTACCGGCATCCGTCATCCAATTCCCCAGAATCGTCATCCCAAATCTCCTTTGAAAAAAATAAAAGGATTGAGGGTGAAGTAATGGCAAAACAAAACAAAGATTATAATAAAGATTTTCTGCATCAAGGATTTGATGCCGCCGAGACGGACTATGACCAGCGGGGATATCACCTGGACGTTGTGTTGGATGTGAATCAGGTTCGAAAATTTGCCCAAACAGCCTATGACCTTGGTTTCTATATCGTATTTGTTGCAGGGCTTCATGTTCGGCCGGATGAAGGGCACGATAAGGAGTGTTCCGGCCTGGAGGTGGTTTATCAATTTGCACGGTATGATCAACTGTATCGGATTAAGGGACGCGTTTCCGTGCCCAATACCCTCGAGATTCCAAGCATATCCGATATTTATCAGGGAGCTGACTGGCATGAAAGAGAAACCCGCGATTTTTATGGTGTTGTTTTTGACGGTCATCCCAACATGAAACCCCTTCTGCTTTCTGA
Organism: Desulfobacteraceae bacterium; assembly: GCA_002868985.1. Classification (GTDB taxonomy): domain Bacteria; phylum Desulfobacterota; class Desulfobacteria; order Desulfobacterales; family UBA11574; genus UBA11574. The sequence goes on from PKTV01000423.1 coordinate 7,527, forward strand.
AGAAGATCCGGACTTTCATCCGCTGTTAAAGGAAGAAAAAAAGCTGAAATCTCTTGACGAGGTTTCTTGGCAGCCAGAGGCGCCGGAAGTTGCAAAAGGAGAAACCGAGGCCGAAACCGGCCAATAGTATGACTTTATAACCGACGATAAAAAGACAAATTCATCATGCTCGAATCAGAATATCAGGAACAGAACCGCTTCTTTTTAAATATGGGCCCCCAGCATCCCAGCACCCACGGCGTGCTTCTCATTGTGCTGGAGATGGAAGGTGAATACGTCCTCGATCCCCAACCGGTGCTCGGGTTTATCCACCGAATGCACGAAAAGATGGGAGAGTCCAGACCTTGTCAGGGCTTTATGCCCAATACTGCCAGGATGGATTATGTTTGTGCGCTTCCTTACAATCACGGGTACGTTTCTCTCATTGAGCGAAAAGCGGGAATCGAGGTCCCAAAAAGAGCGGAGTATATCCGGGTCATTACATCGGAGCTGAACCGGGTTGCCAGCCACCTGCTCTGGCTCGGCGCCTACCTTCTCGATCTTGGTGCGTTTACCCCCATTCTTTACGGTTTTGATGACCGTGAACACATCTTAGATATTTTAGAAAGCATTACTGGTTCCAGACTCACTTACTGCTATTACCGTTTTGGCGGTGTATACCAGGATATCGACGACACGTTTATAGAGGCGACCCGAGCCTTTATTAAACGACTGCGCAAACGTTACGTGATTTATGAGAAGCTGGTGACCAAAAATATTATTTTCATCAAACGTGCGGAAAACATCGGAATTGTTTCGCCGGATATGGCGCTTCGATACGGCATGACCGGTCCGAACCTGAGAGGATCGGGTATTGCTTATGATGTTCGCAAGAATGAACCGTATTCTGTTTATCCTGAATTTGATTTTGAGATTCCGGTTGGAGAACAAGGGGACTGTCTGGACCGATATATGGTTCGTGTCCGGGAGATCGAACAAAGCCTCAGGATTATAGAGCAGGCGCTGGATCGGCTGCCGGATGGACCGATTCGAGCCAAGGTGCCAAAGAATATAAAGCTGACTCCCGGTGACTGCAATTTCGCCGTGGAAGCTGCAAGAGGAGAGCTGTCATACTACCTGGTGGGAGATGGAACGAGTACCCCATACAGGTTGAAAATCAGGGTTCCGTCATATTCCAACTTAAGCTGTCTCCCGGAGCTGGCACGCGGGATTCTATTGCCCGACCTGGTTTCTATTTTGGGGAGCTTCGATCTGGTGATACCGGAAATCGATCGGTAGAAAATGTATAGGCGCTTATTTTTTCGTTGCCACGGAGACACTAAGGCACGAAGAAAAAATAATAAATATATTTTTTGTGCCTTTGTGGCAATAAATATCTAAATTATTAACTTTGAAGTAATTAAAGTTGTAGAATTCTAAAAAGTTAATATTAAAATTCGGAGCACAGCGACTCCTTAACTTTAGCTCACTTGTAACTTTTTCGATTTGGCTTGGGTATGGCTTTGAGTAAACCAACTTTTCGAACTATTTATTAACTAAAGAATATGGAAACGATTTCAATACTACCGCCTGAACTGATCCGGATGGTGATCGCCGCCGTCATCATCATTTCATTCCTTTTTCTCAACGCCATTATGATGGGGTATGCGGAGCGGAAAATCGCAGGACACGTTCAACGGCGTCCCGGCCCCATGGAAGTGGGGTCACACGGCATCCTTCAAATGGTTGTCGATGGTGTAAAGCTGGTGGGAAAAGAGTTGCTGATCCCGTTCAATGTGGATCGTACCCTCTTTAGGGTGGCGCCGCTTTTGTCATTTACGCCGGTGATTCTTCCCCTTCTTGTGATCCCCTTTAGTGAAAAACTTCAGGCAAGGGATTTGAATCTGGGTCTTATTTTCATTGTTACCATGGGCTCCGTCAATGTCATGGCGCTTTTGGTCGGCGGATGGGGCTCCAATAACAAATACTCTATGTTCGGCGCCATGCGGGCCGTAGCCCAATCCATTGCTTATGAAATCCCGATTTTGCTTTCATTACTCGCCGTAGCTCTCATGTGTAATACGTTCAGTCTTAAGGAAATTGTCGGCGCACAACAAAACATCTGGTTCGTTTTTTTACAACCGGTGGCCTTTATCATATACATTGTTGCAGGACTTGCAGAAACCAACCGTAATCCATTTGACCTTCCGGAGGCTGAAAGCGAACTCACAGCAGGGTTTCACACCGAATACAGCGGAATGGGATTTTCACTTTTTTTTATAGGAGAGTACACCAATATGTTCATCGTCGCTTCGTTGGCGACGGTTTTATTTTTAGGCGGCTGGCACGGACCTCATCTTCCCTACGGTGAATACCTGGGTGTGATCTGGTTTTTTCTGAAGGTCTATTTTCTGTTGTTTCTTATGATTATGGTGCGATGGACATATCCCCGGGTACGTTTCGATCAATTGCTTAACTTTGCCTGGAAGTATTTGGTCCCCTTTTCTCTTGTGAATCTTTTGATAACAGCAGTGCTTGTTAAACTATGAAACAATATTTTTCAGAGCTCTATACCGGCGGAAAGAGTTTGGTTGAAGGACTCGGCGTCACCATGAAGGCGCTGTTCCAACCTATTGTTACGGTGCAGTATCCCAGGGAAGAGATTGATATTACGCCCAATTTTCGGGGGCACATCGATCTTATTCTGGACCCGAAGAAAAATTCATATCTGTGCATCAGCTGCGGAATGTGTCAAAAATCCTGCCCTTCCGACTGTATCAAAATCAAAGGTAAAAAAATGGAGGGAGAAAAAAAGAAGAGCCTGGTTCTTTTTGAGCTGGACTTTACCAAATGCAGCCTGTGCGGGACATGTGTTGAGGTCTGCCCAAAAGACGCACTTGAGTATTCCCAGGATTACAACCTGGCGGCCTTTACCAAGGAAGCATTTCACTTTGATATCCTCAAACGGCTGGAGGAACGGAGAATATGACCTTTTACCAGATCATTGCCGAAGGGCTTTTTTTCGCATTTGTTATTCTGGTGATATTGGGAAGCCTCATTACCATCCGAGCCAAAATTCTCATGCAAACGGTTTTGGGGCTGGCTGTGGCACTTCTCGGCGTTGCCGGTATTTATTTCTATCTGGGAAGTATGTTTCTCACCCTGATGCAGATTCTCGTCTATGTCGGCGCCATCTGTATCGTTCTGGTATTCG
>PKTV01000258.1 GCA_002868985.1 Desulfobacteraceae bacterium
ATAAAAGAAATGCCTTGGTTAAAGATTGTTTGTTACAGTTCCCAGATTTTTGCTTGGATTCCACGTGGATTTAACCTTGAACGTGCATCCGAATTAGATCCATTGAGTAGCAGGACCCAGAATTCAGCCCTGTGCTGATTTGCATATTCCGCAAAGAGTTACCACTGGTCCGCAGCATGTTTATGTGTAATAGAATCAGCGGCTTCAACTTCAAAAAGAAAGAGAGTTTCACTCTGAGCCGTTACATCCGGTATATGCCCCTTGCCTGTTGTCGCCCATGTAATTTTCAAATTTACGACACAGATTGTTGACTGATGCTTACCTGTTATATCTGCTCAAATCGTCGAAAAACGCGGGTTTGCTTCGATATATCAAGATTCAACGGCGTTGGCATAAATTTTGTAATTTGATCCTGAAACCTGTTGTAAAGAAACCATTTTAAAAACTGCACAGAAAGGAGTTTTACATGAGTTTGACACCTGAAACGCTCGAAGGTGTGGTGGTCGTTTCTCCGCCGGAAGCTCTCAAAATCCAGTCCGAGGGGGGCATGCTCATCGCTGCCTTCACTCACATGACCGACTGGTGCATGAGACGCGCCTCCGGGTCCGTCCACATCACCATGGATGTTCCCAAAGATCATAAGCGGCCCGATTTCGATCTGGCCCAGGCCGAGTTCGACGTCGAAGCCCTTCCCAAGGACAAAGACATACCCCTGGTCTTCTATTGTGCCGACAATCTTTGATGGAAATCCTATCACGCCGCCAGGCTGGCGGTAACCCAAAACTACACCAGAGTCCACTGGATGCGGGTCGGGATGAAGGGCTGGATGGACGCCTTCTTCGCCATTGAAACCGATTCCAGGCTTCTTCAGAACATCATGTTCGCCAACCAAAGCAACCCTGCCGCACGGGTCATCGGAATTGACAAGGCCAAGGCCCTGAGAAATCCGGTCTTGGTTGACTTCCGGTCAGCCGATAAATTTAAGGAGGGACATGTAGAAAATGCTGTCAATATTCCTTACGAGGAGTTGTGGACCTTTGACAACCTTGAAAAACTCAACAAGAGCAAGGAGCTTGTCATTATTCACGACGACCCGGTGGTCGCAGGCGTTCTGGTCGTTTCCTTCAGGCTTCTCGAGTATCGCACCTACATTCTAATCTAAAAAGCAATATCTTTTAGAAATTAACCATACCCCCGCCTGAAAGGGCGGGGGTATTTCGTTCAGACGGATTGATTTTTCAGGTGACTTTCTATTAAATTTGAAACGGTCAGTTTAGGGGTTAGATGCCCTTGCTGGACCGCCACGCAACGGTATCTGCCACGAACTTGATTTTGATCTGCTTGTCAGATGAGCCCCACATGCAGTTTTTCGTTTTTAGTACCGGGTCTTCGCAGGTATTCGGTTTTCCCAAAACCCCAACAACCTCTTCGTAGCTCATCCCGATTTTTATTTTATCGTAATTTTCTTTATTGACGTTGCTGCACCCGGTCAGTGCCAGTAGTGAAAACATACATATCACCAGCACCAACAGCTTTATCATGGGTATGACTCGCTTCATTTGTTTATTTCCTCCTGTAATTTTTAAGCAACATCACATTCTTGCTAATTCTTCAAAGCGCAACACCTTCGAAAAAAAAATCGTTGTTTATGAAAAATCTTCGGGCATCTGTACTGCCACCAACTCACCTTTGGCACATACTTTACCTTTGGCTGAGAGGGTAATGCCGACAATAACTTTACGGCCCTTGATTTCTTTGACCTTGCCACGGAGTTCCAGGGTTGAATCAATGGGGGTCGGCGCTAAATAGTCTACATGTAAAGAGGCTGTTACAAAGCGCAGGGGTGCATTATTGTCCGTATCCTTTTTGCGATCACGATATTTAATTGCTGAAGCTGTGCCGGCGGCATGGCAATCTATCAAGGAGGCAATCAACCCGCCATATACATAACCAGGAAAGCCACCGGTATGATAATGTTTGGGCTGAAAATGGCATACGCTTTCTTCTCCGTCCCAATAGCTTTTTATTTGGAGACTATGTTTGTTCAGTCTTCCACATCCAAAACAACTTGCGAATTCATCTGTATAGTAATCTTGAAAGGCTTTTGAGGTCATATCATTCTCTATTTCGAGGATTAATCCACCAACGATCGGTGGCGGGTTAAATTTGAACCTATTGATAAATCCCTATTATCGGGGACGCCGGGATTGACCCCGGCTAAATATTAAATACCGATTTAACCGGGCAAGCAAAAGGGGGCGTTTTTAAAAGGTCTCGATCGATCTTATTATCGATATCGTATAAATGCTATTATTAAGTCAAGTGAATCTGTTGATGATGTTAAAAAAATCACCATTGTTTAAAAGATGATTTGTGGTATGGGTACAAGGTGGATGTCAAAAATAAACCCGACAAACTGTTTTTGAACTGACAGAACTTGACTTGGAATGTTTTAATATCTATATATATTTTTAATATGACGGAGAAATAATCCACAACTTTATGAGGGAGCCATCAATGGATTTTAAGTATCACCTCGAGACCGCCTGGAAACTAACGCTACAGTATATTGCGCCACTAATATTTATGACCCTCGCTTTGATTGTCATAAGTTTCATTACTCTGGGTATATTGGGGCCGGTGGCAATGGCCGGCTATATGCATTCCATTCTTCTTTTGATTAGAGAAGGGCGGGAGCCTAAAGTTCAGGATATTTTTTTGCACATGCGGCTTTTTTTCCCCCTTCTTCTCTTTGGCATCGTTATTTTCATTATAACTCTGATTGGAATAATGTTTCTTTTTCTCCCGGGCGTGGTGTTTGTGCTGGCAGTTTCATTCTGTTGTATCTACATGCTGCCGCTTATGACAGACAGAAACCTGGGCCTCATGGATGCGATTAAGGAGAGCTTTACAATCGTCACAAAAGAGCAGCCCGTGGATCACGTTGTGGTTTTTATCCTTTTTGTAGGAATATCTGCCATTGGAAGTTCTGTATTTATAGGTTCTCTTTTTACCCAGCCCTTGGCCACACTCTTTCTGATGTCAGTTTATAACAGACTCGACAAGCCGGCGCCCCAGACACCGCCCAAACCGCCTCCAAGCCCTGCGCCCTTGAACGGACAATAGGTGAGTGTTCACGGGGTGTACTCTCCCGTTTCACGCCCCCGAATATCGGGATTTCGCAAAGCTCAACTTGCTTTTGAAGCCGAATCTTATTTTTGAGAAAGGTTCTATTATATTAAGTGCAATCAGGGGCATCATAATTGTTGACAAAAATCGTATTCATTTCTTAAAATAAAACATCAAACAGTAAATTTGAACAGCCTATTCACCAGAGTCGGATAATTTCCCATGGTGTTTCTCTTTCTATCTCCCTCTCCATTCTCAAATAATCCTGATTTCTAAAAAGATAGCCGATTATCTCTGAACCGGTTCAATAAATCTAAAAAGAAAATTTATCGTCCTGTCCATTGGTGTCCAAAATAGTGTTCAATCCACTAAATGTGTCGTTTGATAAGAAATCGATAATTGCGAAAATTTGAAAGTAATGGAGTATTGGAAATTTTGCTTTATCCATTGCCCCATTATTCCATCACTTTAGGGTTTCCTTTGAATTGTTATTAAAAGTCCAATAATTTAAAAGTGATAGATAATAAGTCGATGTCTATTTTGAACAAGACTGAGTCCTGTCACTATTTGAAGCGTTAATTCAGGTTAACGACAAAACCCTGAACAGGGTGAAAGGAGGGCGGTATGGGCACCCCTAAAATATTATTACCCTATAATTTTACCAACTTTGACAAAAAGGCCCTGGATTTTGTCTGCCGTACTTTTTCCGACAAAAAAGAAGCTGAAATTACCTTATTTAATGCATATACTCCGGTACCGACCATTGAAATGCGCGGCAGTCCCATTATGGATCAAATGAGGGACACATTGAGTTATCTGTCGCAAAAGGTTAAAGAACAGGAAGATGCACTTAAAACGATTAAAAAGCATTTGTTGGAAAAGGGTTTTATAGAAGATAACATTGACATCGTCTTTGAATCGAAAAAAAGGGATGTTGCCGGAGATATCATCGATCTGGCACAGAAGGGTCAGTTTAACGTCGTGGTATTAAATCGAAAGCCCGGAAAAATTGCGCGTTTTTTTGCGGGAAGCGTTTCCAGTAAAGTTGTGGCGGCCTTGAAAAACACGACGGTTTGTATTGTTTCATAAATACATTCGTTTCCATTAGAACGAAGCCAAAAAACAATATCTTTTATAAACGTTTGGAACATATAAGGAGGAATCCCATGGTTGCCGAAGACAGAATCAATATGGACATTTATAAAGTGGTCACTCGGGCCATTGCCGCATCCGATAATCTTGAGGATATGGCAACTCAATTGACTCAACTTTTGGTTGGAGCCTTTGGAATTAAAGGCAGCACCATATTTGTACTCAACCCTGATACGGAAGAACTTGAAGCTCGGGCCAGCTTTGGGCTGAGCATTAATTATATGAATAAAGGCCTGATTTTAGTTAAAAAAAGTCTTGACCATCAGTTAAGAGGAGAACCGATTGTTATTCGAGATGTAACAAAATCCGACCGTCTTCAGTATCCGGAAGATGCCCAAAAAGAGGGGATCAGTGCTATTGTATCACTTCCCATCAGCTTGCATGGCAAACTCATCGGCGTTCTTCGACTGTATCACTACGAACGATGGGATGTTTCTGAACGGGATCTGGATTCTTTGATGATTTTCACCGAAAATATCGGTCTCGCTTTGATGTATACCCGGCTGCTTCAAGCCCTTAAATTCGTGAAAGAAACGGTGGACGAGGTGCATCCCATATGGCTGGATTGAAAAAATAAAATGGCTGAAGACGGGAATCGATGCAAATTGAAATGCCCGTCTTCGCTGTTTTTACCCGTTTTCTTCAGATGCGGTTTCAGAAAATCGTTTTCGAGAGGCCTTTTCCCAATCTTCGATTTTTTTCCACCCGGTATCGATGCCCTTAAACTGAGTAAATTTTGATCCCCATTTCTATCCAATTCTGATATGCTTCATCTGCTTGTAAAACATGACGATATGAGATAAATAAAATATCATTTTTTTAGAAACACGCGAGTTGAATAAACTCTATTTGTTTTAGCAAATAATAAAGCGTTTTTTGGAGGCTCGGCATATATGTCATCCCAAATTTCACTCGAAACCATCGGACATTTAATTCCCCAAAAACCCTATTATCTGAGAACACATGACGAGGTTAGAATGTTTGAAGCTGCTTTTGATGCCAGACTTCCGATAATGTTGAAGGGTCCCACGGGATGCGGCAAGACCCGATTTGTAGAGTACATGTCATATCAGCTCAAACGCCCCCTGATCACCGTGGCCTGTCATGAAGACTTGTTTGCCTCCGATTTGTTGGGACGCTACCTTTTAAAAAAAGATGAAACCGTATGGGTGGATGGCCCATTGACCCGGGCGGTTCGTATGGGAGCCATCTGCTATATGGACGAAATTGTAGAAGCCCGTAAAGACACAACGGTAGTGATTCATCCTCTAACCGATACACGCAGAACACTTTCCATCGACAAAAAGGGTGAAACGATCCAGGCGCACCCGGACTTTATGATGGTGATATCCTATAATCCAGGATATCAATCTGTTCTGAAAGATCTCAAGCAAAGTACGCGGCAGCGGTTTATTTCTCTTGAGTTCAATTATCCCGAAGCTTCCAAAGAAACTGAAATTGTTGCCCATGAAGGTGATATCGACACGGAGATCGCTTCAAAATTGGTGTTACTGGCTGGAAAAATAAGAAACATAAGGGAGCACGGATTGACAGAAGGGGCGAGTACCAGGCTTCTGATTTTTGCCGCCCAGCTCATCAGCCGAGGGATACCCGTTCACGATGCCTGTCGAAGTGCCGTTTGCTTTCCGCTAACCGACGATGTCAGGCTTCAGGAAACCTTGAATGATCTGATTGAGGATATTTTTTAAGCTAATATGTAATCACGGAGTTTTTTATCGAGGCTTTTGGGGTCTTGCACAAACTTGCTCAACTCTTCCCAAAATCGATGGCTATGATCCTTGACCCGGGTATGGACCAGTTCATGTAAAATGACGTAATCGATCAATTCATCAGGTAGTCGCACCAGATTCACATTCAAGTTGATGTTGTTTTTATCGGAGCAACTCCCCCATCGGGTTTTTTGGTTTTTTACAAAAACCCTGTTGTATTTAAAACCGTTTCGTTTACAAAGTTCATCGAGCCGTTCGACCAGGAGTTTTTTAACTTTATCCCTGTCAATGAGATGACATTCTTTGAGGACCTCTGCCTGTTTCTCAATGAATGTCATTTTTTCCAGATGCTTTTTTATCCAATTCGTCTTTGAATGTGCGAATTTTTCGGCTGTGGCAAATGATACACCATGCGGAACAGCCACTCGTGCACCTTTGAACGGTCGGATAGACAAACCCAGATGTTTGGCCCGGTTGCTTCGCTCAAGCAGAACCTCGCCGACACCTCTTATTGGCACCTTTTTAGATCTCATATTCCTTTAACCTAAATTATTGTGGTCTAATTGCAATATTCGCAATATCATAAATTATTAATTCCCGCATATCATATTTCACATGTTATTGACATCTTTGGTTCATATCCGATCAACCCTGCCGGACCCATAAATTAAAAAGGCCCCTGGCGCTGAAAACCAGGAGCCTTAGAGGGAGGCAAAATAGGCAGTACGATAAGCGTACTTACCTAACCCACGCGAAATAATAATGCTACATTGTATTATGTCAAGGGGGGCTGGGGAAATGAAGAGTAACTATTTGGACATTTGATGCAGGTAGACAATCACAACAACATAAGAAAGTGTAACACCCAAAATTATACCCATTAGCATGATTTTTTCTCCCTAAAATAAACTCATCCAATAACGGGTTGCGATCAAGGCCGAGCTTATTGTTAAAAGAATCCAACTTGACATCAATATCCTCTCTTATTCAAATCGATAATTTTCCCATGGTTTTGCAAAAAACGTGCACAATTAATATATAATAAATTAATTATTATAAATTTAAGTGGTTAAGCCATATATGCGGTGAGGCTGCTTGTGACGATTTGTGGCAAAACAGATAAAAATATGGGGTAATATACACAAAGAATTGTGAAAAGATTTACATAAATTCAGTTCCAGGGGATAGGCACTTACGGCTGAAAGGTCATCCTTGATGCCTGCATGTGGGAAAACCAAGGGGCTTTATGAAAATCCATACGCAAAAAAAGGTTTGGCAATGAGGTATTTGCCAAACCCTTGATATCATTGGTGCCGGAGGTCGGAATCGAACCGACACGGGGTTGCCCCCGCGGGATTTTGAGTCCCGTGCGTCTACCAGTTTCACCACTCCGGCATGGATAACCTTTTATCCGAAACCTATAAGTGTTGTCAATAAAATAGAATTCGTCACAAATTCGTTTTTTACAACCCTCACAAGTTTTATTTTACTAATTAGTGTCCATCCGTGAGTTCAAAATGAACACAATGGGTGTCCAATTCAGAAATGAGCAGTTTTTGTTCTGATCAAGGCCGCACAAGGGTTTGCGGTGAGTCGTACGTCTGTACGCCGCAGCCGGAAACCCGCGGAGAACGCCGAGCAGGACAAAAAAAGCCATTTATGGATGGACACTAATTAGGAGAACATTTTAAGAGAACATATTATGGCAAAAATATTAGTCGTTGATGATAATCCAGATGTATTAAAACTCATCGCCGATATTCTGGAATCTAATGGTTACGAAGTAAAAACGTTCTCTGATGGTGCATCGGCCATCAAAGAACTGGAGAGCAATGATTATGACGTGGTCTTAACAGATCTCATGATGCCCGATGTGGACGGTATGCAAGTTCTTAGAAATGCGATATTGAAAACACCCAAAACCATCTGCATCATTCTCACCGGCCATGGGACCATTAAAAGTTCAGTTGAGGCCATTAAGAAAGGCGCTTTTGATTACATCACAAAACCTGTGTCGCCCAGTGAACTCCTTATTTTTGTTGAAAAAGCCCTTAAATTCAAGAATCTTGAAGAAGAGAATATTCGGCTTAAAAAGGAATTAAAGGGTAAATATCATTATAAAAAAATTGTCGGAACAAGTAAGGTTATCAAAAAAATATACTATCTCATCGAGAAGGTATCTGATACGGATGGCACTGTCCTGATCACCGGTGCCAGTGGTACAGGGAAAGAATTAATAGCAAGATCGATTCATTATAACAGCCAACGGAGTGATAATCCGCTGGTTGTTATTAATTGTGGCGCTATACCAGAAACTTTGTTAGAGAGCGAACTTTTTGGCCACGAAAAAGGCGCCTTTACCGGTGCCTATAAAAAAAGAATCGGTCGATTTGAAATGGCAAACGGTGGCACCATTTTTCTGGATGAAATCGGAGAAATGAGTCCGACATTGCAAATAAAATTGCTGAGAGTTTTACAGGAACAACAATTTGAAAGGGTGGGCGGGACAAAGACCCTTCATGTGGATCTAAGGTTTATCGCAGCCACCAACAAGAATTTAACAACCGCCATCAATATGGAGAAGTTCAGGGAAGACCTCTATTATCGATTGAATGTTATTCCGATCAAGGTTCCATCTTTAAAACAGCGAAGATCTGACATTCCTTTGCTGATCGATTTTTTCCTTAAAAAATTTCAGAAAGGAAAGGGTGATAAGATTACGGGTTTCTCCCAAGCTGCCATGGATGCAATATTGGCGTATGACTGGCCTGGAAATGTCAGAGAACTTGAAAATGTGATAAAAAGACTCACAATCCTAAGTGAGGATCCGGTAGTAAGCTTTGATGATCTACCTGAAAATATGCAAGATATTAGCGTCTCGCGTTATCCGGATAAAGAGGTAACCCTAGATAATGAGCTGAACCTTAATGAAGCGGTTCAAGATTATGAAAAAAGGATTATTCTTGAGGCCTTGGAAAAAACCAACTGGGTAAAATCTAAAGCTGCAAAACTTCTAAATATCAACAGAACAACCTTGGTGGCAAAGATTAAAAAACAGAACATAGAAACAGATAAAGCCGCCTCTGCATAAAACCGCCATCGGTTTATAATGACCTAAAATGTTCGGTTCCGGGTTCAGGGTTCAAAGTTCAAGGGTTGTAACATCTTGACATTGCATACATTTAAGCTTGATACTTATATAGGCCACTTTCACCCATTGGGTGAAAAAGCACTTCTGTCCCTCGGAATACATAATCTTTTTAGCGTGCGCTGGTTAGGGCTTTTCAACCTGGAACCGTGAACATGGAACCGCTCAACCTTGGTATGTATTTAAACCCATTTTCCTCTTGAGACGGAAAGTCCAATTGTCAAAAAAATGACGGTCGACATCAATTCCTCATTCTCTTTTGAGTCCATCATTCCACCATTACAACCTCCTCCTATGTATATTGAGACAATTCGAGCAAAAAGGACAACTTAAATAATAATAGTCAAAACAGATATATAGAACCAAAAACCTTGTGGTGTTGTCATCAGAAGTGGGTTTTCAATATTCCACCATACTATCCCGCCATTATTCCAATCCCGTTGGCATACTAATTGCTGTAAAAACGTCGTATGAAAGGCTACTTTATAAGATCCATTTCTGTCTTGTTTTTATCCCTTTATTTTCTGCTGCATTTCAATAATGTTGCGGCAAGTCCGCATCCGTCTAATAAAAAATCATATAAAGGGACGATAAGCAGGATTGTTTCAATCACAACACATAAATCCAAAGGTCAAACCATTGTAAGTGTTTTGGGTGATGGTAAAATTTCTGAATATATAGCCAAACCCCTTAAGGCGCCTCCCAGGATCGTTGTTGATATTTTTTGTGCGGCGCGTTTGTTGAAAGGGACGTCTAAGGTGGTGGAAAATTCTGACATAAAAATTATAAGGACTGGATATCATACTCAAAAAATAAGGATAGTTTTTGATGTCAAGGGTTCCGTTGTTCCCAGTTTTACCGATAAGCCTGTTGATAATGAATTAATTATCACCCTTAAATCAAAAGAAGGCGAAGATAAAAAAGAATATGATAATACACCAAGTGTCATTGAAGAAACAATGGATGTTCCAAGTGTCATTGTAAAAACAAAGGATTTAACGACATTTAAAAAAAATGAGAGCGTGAAGGTAAGCGATATCTCAAAAGATATTGAAAATCCGCATAAAAAAAAAGCCTTAGAAGAAGTGACGCCGTTAATTTCAGAAACTCCAGGCAATCAAAAAGTTGGTGCTCCTGAAAAAGAAACGGAACATGTTTTTAAAAAACAAAACAGATCAAAAGAAGATGGTCTGACAAAAACAAGCCCTGAAGAGAAACTGACTCAAATGGTGGAAGATGACGGGAAAGAAGATACTTCCGTTTACCTAAAATGCCTTGATACTTATAAAGCGAAAGACTGGGAAGGTGCGATTGAAAATCTTACCCGTTTAATAAAAACATATCCCGATGGAAGATATACAGAGAAAGCATATTTTATTTTGGCGAAATCTTATAATCACCTAAATACGGATTTTGTCTCGGTTCAAAATAAAGAAATTAAAAGTCATTATGAAGATGCCATCAGTCGATTCCCAACTTCCGAGTATGTTCCGGATGCCTTGTTTAGCATTGGCAACCTGTATTTTTATTTAAAAAATTATTATGAGGCATTGG
>PKTV01000102.1 GCA_002868985.1 Desulfobacteraceae bacterium
GCAACAAACCCCGGTACGGCCAGTCCCGCCGCCGACAGCAGTCGTTTGGCATCCGGCTCGCTGGCCCATCCACGCGTGCGGTTCGCCTCCAAGACGGTCTTGATTTCGGTTTTCAGCATGGCTTGCTCCTTTTTATCGCTTCGACCATCAACACGGCCCCTTTGATAGATGGGGACACCGGTACTCCGTTGAATTCAAATCCTTCGATGAGCATGCGGTAGCGTTCCACATGGGGAACGTAGGCGATCAGAGCTTTGTTGTTTCGACGGCATAACCTGCTCAGGCGGGCTCCGAGATCGGAAGTGATTTCCGGCGAGTAAGGCAGCAGCAGCAGAACAATGCAGTCCAGTTCCGGTAAACGGGACAGGTGTTCAGCGGCAGCCATAAAGTCACCGTCGGTGGCGCTGCCGGTCAGATCGATGGGATTGGTCAAAGATGCAATCGGCTGAACGCTCAAAGACAGATCGGCGCGAATGCGAGCCTGCTGCTGTTGATTGAGGGCCGGAATGGACAAGCCGCGCCGGCTGCAAATGTCGACTGCCAGGGCCCCGTGTCCGCCGCTGCTGCTGATAATGCCCACACGGCCGTCGATAGCTTCACGATAGCAGCTTAAGGCCTCGCAAAAAGAGACCAGTTCGATTTCATTGGCCGCCTCGACAATGCCGTGCTGGGCCAGCGCGGCTGAAAAAACCGCGTAGTCGCCGGCCATGGAGGCAGTGTGACTGGAGACGGCACGCATTCCTTCACTGGTTTTGCCGGCTTTCAAAACGATCACCGGTTTGGTGCACTGGCGGGCGGCCTGCACAAAATCGCGTCCCTCGCCGCGAGCAAACCCTTCGATGTAAAAGGCGATCACCCCGGTGTCAGGATCTGCGGCCAGATACTCGAGCAGGTCCAGTTCCCGAACAAGGGCTTTGTTGCCAATGCTCACCCCCATGGAAAAGCCGACCCCCTGTTCGGCGAATTTGGTCATCTGGTCGACCAGTATAACCCCGCTCTGACTGACCAGGGCCACCTTGCCGGGCTCGGGCCGGACCATGCGTTCACTGGGAATGAAAAAGGTGTCGATGCGACCGGGAACATAGATGCCCAGACAATTGGGGCCGATAAACGGAAAACCGTTCTGCCGGGCCAGATCGGCAAGCTGATTCTGTAAATCCAGGCGTCCGATTTCGGCAAAACCCCCGGAAATGATCGTAGCCCCGCCAACTCCGGCATCTATACAGTCTTTGAGGGTGTCCAAGGTATATTCAGCCCGCACGGCGATAATCGCCAGATCCACGGGCTGCGGAAGGTCCTGAATGCCGGTGTATACTTTCTGGCCGAACAGATCGCCGCCGCCGGGGTTAACCGCAAAGACATCCACCGGGTATCGCAGGTGGATTTTGTTGAATATAACGTTGGCCGGATGGCGCTCCCGTTTGAGGGACACTCCGATAACCGCCACAGTTTTAGGTTGAAACAGACGCTTGAAATCCCAGGCTGATGGCCGTGATTCCATTGACGGGCCGTTTGAAGGTGCACAGGTATTTTGCAATGTTTTTCTCCGGATACGATACCAGGTTGCAGGTTTGTTTCACGATAGTAAATTTAAAGTTTATTTAACCACAGATCAAGGCAGATGAACACAGATTTTTTTTGACTCCGGTGAGATGGTTTTTACCTTTGAACCTGCAGAGGATAAGTTTTTTTAATCCACCCAGTTAAAAGTCCGGCTCACAGCCTTTTTCCACTGCTGGTAGTATATTTCCCTGAGCGCCGGGTCCATGGCGGGATGCCAGGTCTTATCTTTGGCCCAGTTCTGTCGCAGCTCTTTACGCCCGGACCAGAATCCGACGGCAAGACCGGCGGCATAGGCGGCGCCTAAAGCGGTGGTTTCCGAAACTTTGGGGCGTATCACCGGCACGCCCAGGATATCGGACTGAAATTGCATCAGCAGTTCATTGCCGACCATGCCGCCATCGACTTTGAGGCTGGTCAATTCGACCCCGGAATCCTTGTTCATGGCTTCCACTATATCACGCGTTTGATAGGCAGTGGCTTCCAGGACCGCCCGTGCGATGTGCCCCTTGTTGACATAGCGGGTCAAGCCGACGATCACACCGCGCGCATCGGAACGCCAGTACGGGGCAAAAAGACCGGAGAAAGCCGGAACGAAATAGGCACCCCCATTGTCTTCGACGGTTTTGGCCAGATCCTCTATTTCCGGTGCACTGGCAATCAAACCCAGGCTATCCCTGACCCACTGAACTAGTGCGCCGCTGATGGCGATCGATCCTTCCAGGCAATAAACCGGCGTCTGATCATTGATTTGATAACCTAAAGTGGTCAGCAAACCCTGGCGGGAAGGTACCGGTAAATGACCGGTATTCAGCAGCAAGAAACATCCGGTGCCATAAGTATTCTTGGCTTCGCCCTGGTCAAAGCAGGTCTGGCCCACCAGTGCGGCCTGCTGATCACCGAGAGCCCCGCAAATGGGTATGCCGGCGTTCAACGGACCGTCTTTCAGAGTCACTCCCCAGGTTTTACTGTCACTGGATGGAACGATGCGAGGCAGGATTTGCCGGGGTATCCCCAAGATTTGAAGAATCTCTCCATCCCAATCCAGGGTATTTAAATCCATCAGCATGGTGCGACTGGCATTGGTCACATCGGTGACATGGGACCCACCGCCGGGTCCGCCGCTGAGCCACCAGATGATCCAGGTTTCCATGGTTCCGAAAAGAGCCTCACCTTTATCGGCCGCGGTGCGGGCTTGGGCAAGATTGTCCAGAATCCATTTGATTTTAGGACCAGAAAAATAGGTGGCAATCGGCAGTCCGGTTTTATCGCGAAAGCGGTTTTGCCCCTGCTCCCGGCCTAATTCTTTACATATTTGATCGGTGCGGGTACACTGCCAGACAATGGCGTTTGTGAAAGGTTTGCCGGTATTTTTATCCCAGATCACGGTGGTCTCCCGTTGATTGGTGATACCGACGGCGGCCAGATCCGACCCGGTAAGATTGGCCTTTCCCAGAGCGCCGCGGATGACGTCCCGGGTGTTCCGCCAGATTTCAAGAGGATTATGTTCCACCCAGCCCGGCTGTGGAAAAATCTGTTCATGTTCTTTCTGATCCACACCGATGATCCGCCCGCCGTGATCAAAAATAACGAAGCGGTTACTGGTTGTGCCCTGATCTAGTGCGCCCACGTATTCGGCCATGGTTTGATTTCCTTTTCGACTTATTTTTATAGGGCATGGCAGACAACTTATATGTTATTCAACTATTTCATTTAACTTAGTAATTTTCACTTTGAATGTTTGCGCGCCTTAGTCCTTATGCGTCATCATACAAATATCAATAAAATATTGTCTATCAAAATTTTCGCATGAAAGGTGAACAACACGGTAAAAAAGGTATTTTCATTGGATTCAACCAACTTCGATCTTAGGAAGGTTATGCCAATCAACGCTAAGGATTTCTCCAAGCCGTTTGACATAAAATCTGATGTGTTGTTTATGCAACGATAGGGTTAATTTTCTTGTTATATATCGTATGTCTGACATTTTTCAAAGGCAGAAAATATTGGCCTGTAACCGCGACTGGACTCAATTTAAGTCTTGCGGGGAGATGATTTCCTATTATATATTAATTGTTATATCAAGAAGCTATAAATACAATCGCAAATATATAGAGGAACATATGAAATCAAAAAGAATAAAATATGGAATTGTTGTTTTGGGTTTTTTCTGTTTTTTCTTCCCTGGCCGGTCAATTGCCGATAAGGAGATAACAATTCTTAGCAGTAATTATCCTCCCCATATTTACACGGAAAACGGGGACATTAAAGGCATCAGAGTAGAACTTCTGACTGAACTTTTTAAAAGGATGGGATATAAATATGTGCCAAAAATTATGCCATGGGCAAGAGCTGTTGCTATGATAAAAGAAGGCAACGCTTACGGAATTTGTTCCATTTGGTATAAGCCCGAAAGGGAAGAATTTTTATATTATCCTAAATTTCCATATGTCCTTGAAGTACAGGCTATTTATCGACCTGTAGAAGCAAAGGAGATCCCTTACAGAAGTTTCAATGATTTTAATGGATTGAGAGTAGGAACGATAAGGGGTTTTTCTTTTCCGAAGGAATTTATGAAATCCCCTCTTTTCGAAATACAAACTGTAGCGACGGACAAGCAAAATTTTAAAAAACTGGCTATGGGGCGACTCGATGTCGTAATCAGTGATAGTATCGTCGGAGATTACACGATCAAGCAAGAAAACCTACAAAATCGGGTATATCGGAATAAATATAACTATAATGAAGGTTTTTGGGGATATGTGGCTTTTAGCAAAAGACTCCCTGATGGGAAATACCTGGCAGAGGAATATGATATAGTGATGAAAGATTTATTGAGAGAAGGTTTTTATTCTCGTATTTTTTTGAAATATTTAAACAGGAAGCCAGACAAATTGCCCGAGGAACGCAAATGAGCACGACAACAATTTATAGCATTGCAAAAGCTAAATTTACCCCTGACAGCCTTTTTTTATCAAGGATCGAGGTTTGCCCCCAATCACTTTAGGCTATAGATTGAATTTTGTGTAACTAAGTTGTGTTTGTTGGATCAACCTTTTTGGCCAAAAATAAAAATGGAATCGCGAAAGGGCCGAAGAAAAAACCCATTATTGCCCAAAATGATTTGTTTACACCTCTTTTGGATGCCATAAAATATAATAAACCTGCAAAACAGACAGATATTACGAATAGAACTAAATACCCCATACTGAACCTTTCCGTATTAAGGCAACCAACCGATGATTCGTGCCTTCGGTTTTTTATTCCTTTGTGGCCTTTTGAAATCTTAAACGGCAGACCCCTTTCCGTTTACGATTTTATTCCAAGCAAATGCTGTGTTTTCCTCACTCCCTTTGGTGGATGTGGCGTTTTTAATCTCTTTTTAATTTTTGTCAGGAATCCTCCCGGTCATCAAGGCAACCTTAAGCCCGCCATGTGGCAGAAGATGGGTAATCGATCTGAAAGGAACCATTTCGGCAAGGCGAGGATTGAGTGAAATCAGGACAAATTTCCACCCTTTGTATTCTTTTTTCAGTCTCTCGCAAACGGACAAAAAAAGCGCTTCACTTTCTCGTCGCGATCCCAGCCGTCGCCCAAACGGCGGATTAAGTGTCACCAGTCCGGGACTGTTTGTCAGTTCAGTTGGCGAAAAATCGAAAAAATCCCGGGTAGAAACGGCGACGATGCCGGACAGGCCGTACTGAGTCACGCTGTCTTTAAGTTCGCGAACTGCCCGTTCGTCCCGGTCCGAGGCAAAGATGAACGGGGTGTTTGTTCGAACGATCTTCTTTTCTGTCGCCTGTTTCATATGCTGCCATCGTTTGGGTTGAAACGAGGGCCATTCCATGAAGGCAAAATCCCTGAACCTGCCCGGTGGAATCTTCTGGGCTATCAGGGCGGCCTCAATGGCAAATGTGCCGGAACCGCACATAGGGTCTACAAGGGGTTCTGTCCCTGTATACCCGGAAAGTATCAGGGCAGCGGCGGCGAGGGTCTCTCGGATGGGTGCCTTGGCTGCTCGGGGTTTAATGCCCCGCTTGTGAAGCAGATCGCCGCTGCTGTCAATGGACAAAGTAACACGGTTATCGGACAACCGGACAAAGATCTGCTGGGTGACGGTCGGTTCCGGGGTGACTTCCCCTGGGAATTCGTTTTGCGCAAAACGGAAGGCAATACTTTCCTGGACACGACCGGCAACGGCGTCCTTATGATAAAGCCTTGAATGCCGGGAGGTCACGCGGATGTGGGTCGGGCTCCCCCGCAGCACGTAAAGCTCCCAGGGAACAGCGATCAGTTTTTTTTCGAGTTCCCGAAAATTAGCGGCATGAAACGACTCGATGCGCATGAGGAGCCGGTTGGCGGTGCGAAGGTTCAAATCGGCAAGGTAGCAGTCGTGAAGCCGCCCTTTGAATTTAACCCCGCCTTCGACGATCGTCATGGGTGTCCAGGACGGCAAGAGGACGTTAAGTTCCTCCCGGCAGATCTTTTCAAGGCCCGGTGCGGTTGCTGCAAAAAACTGCCTTTTTCGACCGATCACATGCCGTTTTATCCGTTTTGTTAGCGGCGTCTCAGTTGTCGCTCTCGTCATTTCTTTTCCATTTCATTCCACTTTTTGCCGAACACTTCTCGATATCTTATTGTCTGTTACACTAAAATCACGCATAAATGTCAAACCTTGATTGAGGTCAAATTCAATGCCACAACAGTGGCTGGGGGATAAAAAGAAATGGGTTTCCAGTGCTGCAACACTGAGCAACCTTTCAAACCATGACAGTAGTGAAGCAGGTCATGATGGTAACAAATGATACATTACCAGCGGTTACAAAGAAACATAGAGGCCACAGATGCGAGGGGGAACCATTAACCGTCAGACCGATCTTTCAGACTTCAAGTAAATGATTATAACCGTGACAACATAAACAAGTGTGATGCCTAAAATTAAATACTTTATTATCATGTTATTCCTACTATTAAAGACATAGGCAAATGTGCTCAAAATCTTAACCCCACGGACTAAGCACATACCGCTAAAAAGTAGATCGAGGAAAATTAAAACTAACTACCCAGGATAAATTTTCGAGTTTCTCCTGACAATAAAAAAACCCCTGGGGCTATATTTGCCCAGGGGCGATAGTCGGCTAAGCTTCGAAGAAGCAATTTATAGCCTAATACATTTAAAAAATTGTGCCTCATGTTATATATTGCGTTATAAGAAAGAAATTATAAAAGCATATACAAAATACAGCCAATTAAAAATGCGAAAGGAATAATATCTTTAAGAATATCTATAATAATTAACTCCTTTAATTGCATTATATATACGGTTAACCTGGGTCCATAATTATACCCATATGTTAACAATTTTGCTGTGTCAAACAAAATTATGTATAATTATGGCATAATTTTATCGAATTAGCATATATTGTAGTATACTGAATTAAATTACTATATATTGTATGTCTCAAAATCAAAAAACTTTGTAAAATCGAACGGTCTGGTTGCAATGCCTGTTTAAGTATCTTTTCCGGAAATTTAGCATCCTTTTTCTATCCTGAAAAACAGCCTCCGGGTTGAAAAGAAATCACTTTATGAACGAAAATGTTACGATTAGGGCAAACACAAAGGAGGACGTTGTCAACATATACTGAATTTTATCCACAATGCCCTCCTCTTTTAATCAAGGATCAGTGTTTGATCCCATCCCTTTCGCAGCCTTAAGGAAAGAAATTTCCAAATCAAAATATTTTATCATTCAGGTAATCAATTAAATTCGTGAAGGTTAATTCGGTCTTTTTCGCTGACTGCATATTTTGTAGAAAATTTAAAATTTGATCACAATAAATTACATCAATATTTTCGCACAAAGTAACATAATCTTTGATATCTTTCCTGTAACTTCCAATTTTTTCTATTATATTTGATGGATTCGATTTGTAATAATTTAATTTATCGATGGAATACGTATTTGTTTTAAGTGTCAGCAGGATAAAATAAAACTCTTTTGCTCTTTTTTTTGCAGCCCAGCTGCCCACATCAATGTTTCTTATAATCTGATCGCGGTTGGGGTCATGGGTCGTGTTTTTACTGATATCCGCTTTATATTTTGCTTCGATGAAGATCAGCTTATTTGAAGTTTCGATAGTGAGGTCTACGTGCGTTTCTTTTTCTGGGAAGGACCTAAACATCGGGGGAAAATATTTTTCCCAAAATCTTAGCATTGGGTCTATGAATTGTTCATCTTTATCAAGTATGATTTGGGGAAATATCTCCGAAAACCAACTTTCAGGATTTGATTTTTCTAATGTCTTGAAAACATTCCACGTCATGGCATCCTCAGAATTTTCGCTACCCAGATAAGAAAGTCCTTTGACAATTCCTTTGCTATAACGCCAGGTTCTAGCCTGTCTGGCTATTAGGGGATCATCCGGATCAACGATCAGGTTGTCTTTAAATTTAACAAAAACGTTTACGCCGGTATCTGAGTATATGAATTTCCGTCCCATTTCGTCTTCTGTTATGCCTTCTTCCATAATTGACAAACCTCTCTTATTTGTTTTGCTTTAAATGGTTATCTTTTAATCATAGCCAAAACCTGATTTATACTTCTTTCTTTTCGGGCCGCCTTGTCTCGTCGTCTTGTCGGGTCGAAGCTCGAAGAGTGAAGCCCGAAGCTCGAAGAGCGGAGTCGGAAGATTACAGCACAGACTGATAATCAAGGATCAAGGTTTGACCCCATTCCATTCCTTGTTCAGGATTACCTAAGCATCAAGATCCATGACCCAAAAGTTCATGATATTCATCATGAGAAAGTCTGCCATTTTTATTCAAATCAGCCTTTTTGAATCTTTCAGTATCATTTCCGAAAAATTTCTCAAACTCCTGGAAGGTTATCTCACCATCTTTGTTGGAATCGACAATTCTAAAACAGGTGTGATTCTTTTTTTC
Source organism: Desulfobacteraceae bacterium (assembly GCA_002868985.1). Lineage (GTDB taxonomy): Bacteria > Desulfobacterota > Desulfobacteria > Desulfobacterales > UBA11574 > UBA11574. Next base: position 8,506 of record PKTV01000102.1, read on the forward strand.
ATTGCCCAAACAGAAATTTGCTGAGGTCATTGATATAAGTATCATTAACAAAAATACTGTGATTTTTTTCATCTACTCCCCTCCGATCACATTTCGACTTGATAAACATTGTCGATTTAAACCTCTTTAGAATTGCCAGGCTTGGTAATGGCTTGTCAATACCTCAATATCAGTTTAATTACAAATATCATAAAAAACAGCCTAAACAAATCGGTTTTTCAATCCAATTAAATGCTTCGTTTGCCCCTGAGCCCTGGCCCCTGCCTGTCTGCCTGTCGTAGCGAAGCGTAGATCCCGATTTATCGGGAAACCCTGGCCCGACTTTCACACTGAAATTTAATGGATGTTGAATGGTCTTCACCTTTGACAATGTTTCATTCGCATATTATATATTTCAAATTTTTAACAAAACCAACCGGTGAATTAGATTTCTGACGACAGAAAACAGTTGCGGGAAAAACTGGAGAGCCTTTCAAGAAAATGGCAATCAAAAGGGTTGCCTTCCAGGTCAGGACTTGAAAAAGCAGCCGGAGATTTGCGTAAATGGAAAGTGAAAACAGGTGTTTCGGGACTGTGGGACATACCTCCGTTGATGATTACAGCAACCCTTGATGATGGCCTTGGGCATGGACTCGAAGTTATCCGGATGTTTTCTGAAGCAGCTGGTCTTGAAATCATTGAACTCGGACTACTTGTGACACCTGAAAAAATCATAGCCGCATGTAAAAAAAACAAACCAGATTTATTAGGATTAACCGTACTCCAGTTTGATTCAGAGGAAAACATTTTAATGATAAGCAGAAACCTCCCGTCAAAAACAAACATAATTGCAGGAGGACCGGTTTTTACGGCAGATCTTGAATTTGCACGGCGGGCAGGTATCCATTTCGCAGCAAAGAATGTCGCCTATTTTATCCGGTTTCAGCTTCAGTTTAAAAGCGGAGCATACACGTAGTATGTGAGCATTTTGAACCGTTTCACAACGCCGCCATGGGCACTTAGATTTTTTTGAGATAGGTTCATATTATAGACTCTGTTACTCCGGTTACACTTCAATTACCAGAGGTATTTCCCAAAAAACGCTTTAATTTTCTCAGGAGCACTGAGTTTGAACGGGGTCATGACTTCTTCACTTTCGACCATATCCGCTCCGAGCCTTTCGCGCAATCTCTTGATAAAGGGATCGCCGGTCTTTCCGTGAACAAACATGGTGACTTCTCGACTGGTCTTCATACTTCGCGGGGTAAGGTTGGCGGAACCAACAGCGGCGATCACACCGTCCGTTAAGAGCACTTTGGCGTGCATCATTTGAGGATAGAGAAACACCCTGGGCGCTGTCTTTTCCTCTGATTGAATCAGCTTATTGATCGTAACCATGTTGGCGTAATGATGTGTGTCGGGTCTCTTCGGTAATATGATATTCACCTGAACACCCCTTCCGGCGGCCAGTTTTACTGCCTCGATAACCTTGTCGTCCGAGAAGTATGCGTGTTCTATGATTACACTTTCTTTAGCCTTGTTGATCATTTCGATGAGTGCAGTACGAATCTCGGTAGTTTTTCTATCGTTTAAAGTGATCACGAATGGTGCCGGGTACGGCCAAGGTGAACTTTTCAACACCCTGCCTTCAAAAGCTGTCGTCCATCGTTCACTTCGGATCATGGCCATATAGTCATGCCATTTCGTGTGATATTCATCGGCAATGTTCATTCCACCGAAAATGGTCTCCTTATGATCCACGACAAAGTACTTGCTGTGATCCGTGTCAGCAAAAACATCGACGTTTACATCGATGTTTTTGTAATCTCTCAACCCGGATTTCGTAAATACGGGGCTCGGTTTCCCTTTCAGCATATCCATTAGCTCAAAAGCGGTTCCAAGTGCATCCTTACGGACAGTAACTTTCACGCCACGGTTCGCCGCGGTTTTCAGTTTTGTTACAATCTGCCGTCCTATATCGTCATCTTTCCATATGTATGTTTGGACATAAATCGATGATTGGGCCCCATCGATAGCCCGCAATATTTCATCGAATGCCGCCTTTCCGTCCACCAGAAGCTCGAGTCTCACATCAGCTTTTTCCGGCTTGATAAAAAATGCATCCGGCAATACGGTATCCGGTTCCGGACCGAGTCCCAGTGGGTTGAACACGAACTTCACAACAGCAAGCACGGCGGCCACC
>PKTV01000516.1 GCA_002868985.1 Desulfobacteraceae bacterium
AAACCCGCGGAGAACGCCGAGCAGGACAAAAAGGGCCATTTATGGATGGAAACTAACTAAAACGGGAAAACCAATATGTCTATTCGCATCATTGCTTGTGGTGTCTTTCGTGATGCACTCAGACAAATTGAACCGCAACGTTTCCACCAAAATGTCACCATCACCTATATTGATCCTTATCTGCATAATTATCCCCAAAAGCTGAAAGAGGAAATACTGCATCAAATCCATCTGGCTAAAAAAGCAGGGGACAAAATTCTGTGTTTGTATGGAAGGTGTTATCCGGACCTGGACGACCATCTTTATGAAATGGGCATTCCCAGAGTTCCGGGTGAGCACTGTTATGAGATTTTGCTGGGAAGCAGACGTTTCCATGCTCTTATCCATGAAGAAGCCGGGACGTATTTTGTTGAAAAGGACCTTGTTTTGAACTTTTCCGAATATTGCATCCAACCACTGGAACTTGATGACCCCCTGATGCGGAAAAGTTATTTTCAATATTACAAAAGGCTGGCCTACATTCGGCAGTCGCTTGACCCTGACACCATTATGCCAAATGTGCACGATATATCACGATTTTTGAAGCTCAAACCTATGGTGATCGATGCTGATTATTCGGAGTTAACGGCAAACCTGCTCAGACTGTGTACTAAGGGACACTAATTTTTAAAGTGTCTGATAGGAGCAACTTTTATGAAAAACTTGGTGAGAATGAAAATCCTTATCGTAGATGATGATCCTGTCATCCAAAAATTGATCAAGAATATGCTCGCTAAGAACGGTTATAAGAATATTCAGATTGCCGGTTCGGGAGAAGAGGCGATGAAGATGATGAAAAAGACGCCTCCTGATTTTGTGGCGCTTGACATTCAATTGCCGGGAATAAAGGGCTATGAAGTATCACAGAAGATGAGAGCAAACAAAAGTACTGCCCATATACCTATTCTGATGATGACAGGGGAGGTATTAGATGCAGATAAAGCGCTTGAAAAAAGTTTCAGATCCGGTGTTACAGATTTTATAGCCAAACCGATAAAGAGGATCGAGTTCACGGCCCGAGTAAAAGCGGCTTTGACGATTAAGAGAAATTACAATCTCATGCAAAAGGAGCTAAATAAACGAAAGCCGTCTAAAAAGGTAACAAAAAAAATGGTATGGCTGAATATTTTACCGGATGATATCTGGATTAAAGTCCAGCGGGGCATGACCGTCTGGAATGCACTTCAGAATACGGAAATCGAGTTAGAAGGGGATTGTGGGGGGCTCGGTAAATGCGGAAAATGCAAAATCAGGGTGATTACCCCTCTTGGCAAGCCTTCAAAAGAAACTTTAGAACTTATAGATTCTGACGAATTGGAACAAGGAGTTCGATTGGCATGTCGCACCAAAATTCTCAAAAACCTTGCAATCTATACCGAAGAACTGAATGGTGAGACGGAATTTTTTCAGATTCTAAAACATGGACATATGCCCCCTGTGGAGCTTGCCCCCCTCATTGAAAGACGCTTGGTAACCATTCCGCCGCCAAGCATAGAAAACTCTCTTTCCGACGTTCACCGCATTAGAGAGGTGTTAAGCCCTGAATTTCATAACTTAAAGACAACCTATCGCTGCCTGTCTTCTCTTTATAAAAATTTAAGGACCACCAATTTCGACGGAGCGGCTGTTATTCATAACGACTGCCTGCTGGAATGGCAGCCCCGAGATAGTATTGGCGGTGTATTCGGTCTGATATTTGACCTGGGAACCAGCACATTGGTGGGCAAACTGGTAAACCTGATAGAAGGTCAGGAAGTGGCGGTAATTTCCAGATTCAATTCGCAACGAAAATACGGGGCCGACGTTATCAGCCGCATTCAATATATAAAAGGACACCCAAAACGTCTGGTACATTTGCAAAAACTTTTGGTAGAAGATCTGAACCTCATTACCAAACGCCTGCTTGAATCCTTTAGGCTAAAACTAAAAGATATCATGGTTGCGGTCGCTGCCGGAAACACCACCATGCAGCATTTTATGCTGAGCTTGGATCCTAGTGGAATTGCCGAAGCCCCGTTTACTCCTTTAATCACCGAAGGGATGACCTTTATGGCCCGGGATGTGGGCCTCAGATTACACCCCGATGCCATGCTTTACGTGATGCCTGCCAAATCGGGATATATCGGCGGCGATCTAATTGGCTTCATTCTTTCATCCGGTGCAGCCGAGCAGGACGACAAGCTGGTCCTGGGTCTTGATTTAGGAACCAACAGCGAAATTTTCCTGGGAAATAAAAACAGAATGCTTACGTGTAGTGCGGCAGCCGGTCCGGCACTGGAAGGAGCGAGAATTTTACATGGAATGATTGCCAAGGCGGGCGCTATTGAGAGCTTCCGGTTTGAAGAAAACGACATTTTCTACAATGTCATCGGGAACATAAAACCAAAAGGGCTCTGCGGCAGCGGTCTGGTAGACCTGGCTGCCCTGCTGCTGCACCATGGTATTGTAAATCCGGAAGGCCTGATCTGTCCGCCCGATCAGAACAAAAAAAGAAATTCTATGACAGCAAGGGTGATTCGAACCCAGGAAAATGAAATCCATGACTTTCTTTTAGCTTCTCCCCGGCACAGCCTTGATGGCAAACCCATTGTGCTGACCCAGAAAGATATCCGAGAATTGCAGCTTGCCAAAGCCGCTATAGCTTCCGGCATTAAAATCCTTTTAAAAACAATTGGGGCCGGCATTGAAGATATCGATGATATCTATTTGGCCGGCGCACTTGGCAACTATGTCCATCCTTTCAGCGCCATGCGCATCGGTCTGCTGCCCAAGGTAAACCCGGAAAAAATAATATCCCTCGGCAATGCAGCGTCAACCGGCGCAAACATGATCCTTTTATCAAAACGTTACTGGGAAAGATCCGCTGAAATTGCAGCAGATCTGGAACACATAGAACTGTCAGGGCATGCCGATTTTTTCGAAAACTTTATTGAAGAAATGAATTTTCCAACTGAAAATTTGTGGTAATAATTCAGCAAAAATGTCGAGTAAAGACCCAACTCGCCTCAATATCTTGTCAAATTAAGCTTAAATTGAGTCATGAAATATCTGTTTAAATTTTTCATGAGAATTTGGGGTCATAGACTTTTTGTCTAGCCCTTGCCATGGCTTTGAGCACATCCACCTGAACATCCACATAATCATAAACCCGGGCTTTTTCTTTACCCGGTGCAGGCCGTAAAACACGCCCCAGGTACTGCAATACCCGACCGCTGAATTTGATGGGGGTTACCAGAAACAGCGGCGACAGATCACTTCGGTCAAAGCCTTCTCCGATCAACTGCCCGGTAGCGATCAACACCCTGACATCTCCTTGATCCAGACGATCCAGCACCGCCTGCCGCTCAGCAGCACTGAGATCACCAATCAGGAGCCCGGCGGAAATCTTATGCCGGAATCGTAAAATAGACTGCAATGTTTCACAGTGTTTTTTTCGATCCGAAAGCACCAGACAAACCCCTTGGTTATGCTCGACTTCAGCAGCGATATCCGATGCGATGAGGCGGTTTCGCTTGTCGTCCTGGGTCAGTTCCGACATCATCTTGGAGTATTCGTTCACAGGGTCGTAATAAGGCTTGAATTCCGTCTCCCGAATAATGACCTCAGCAGCTAAAACATCGCCGCTTTGGACCAGGAGGTCCTGATCGACTTTGTGGTGAACGTCTCCCAGGTGCCAGAAGATGAGCCGGGACAGATTGTCCCGGCGATAAGGTGTTGCCGAAAGTCCCAGAATATACCTGGAATCGAATTCGGCCACCGCTTCGGTAAATGTTCTGCTGGGGCACCGGTGGCATTCATCCACTACCAAAAAGCCGATTTCTTTTGAAACGTCTTCAGCACATTTGTACAGGGTCTGAACCAGGGCCACGGTCATCTTTTTACCCATATTGATTTTGCCGCCGCCGATAAACCCCACCGAATCCTTTGGAATCCCTAAAAACTGTTCGATACGCGCCATCCACTGAAAGGCCAAGTCCTTGGTATGCACCACGATGAGACAAGGCTGTTTCCGTTGGGCCATAATATAAAGAGCCATCACGGTTTTTCCGCTGCCGGTGGGGGCGCTCAAAGTTCCGAAGTCTTTTGACACCATGGCATTGACAGCCTGTTCCTGAAACGGCTTTAACTCCCCCTCAAAATGAAAATCCATTGGCTTGAAGGTACGGCGCTGATCGTCGATGTCGTATTTTACACCTTCCCGCCTGCAAAGCAGCAAGAGCTGCCGCATGTATCCCCTGGGAATCCACAGCCCGCCCCCTCGAACTTTGTCATAAAACTTGAGCATTTTGGGGGTGCCTTGGTTCCACCGGCCCATGCGTTCGTTTTCCATCCATTTGGGGTTGGGAAACGTCAGGGTCTTCATCAGTTTTTGGCGAATCTCCGAAGGGATGTTGGAAAGTCGCAGGTTGTTGGTAAGGATGATTTTCAAATGGATTTTCCTTTTGTTCAGAAATTTTGTCCGATATTTAATCTTTTTTTATCTCTTTTCTTATGTTAAATTCCCACTATGTGTCAACACATGCAGAATAGCTAACTCAATGAAATTCTTAAACCAAGCTAAAAGATGTCCCAATTCTGAAAAGTGTTAAGGCAGGTTGAAGATGACAGCAAAACGCATGGATTCTGCAGCGGTCTTTACCCTGAGGATACGTATTGCCCTTGGAGGAGTATGTATTTTTCTGGCATCGCTTTTTATTGCCGGTGCCTTGACCATACCGTTTCTTTTTGAATCTCCTTCCATACTCTACAAATTCGGTATTGAAAAAACGTTTCTCCGCAGCGGCAAAGTCTTGGGTGTGACTGCCGCGGCACTTGTATGTTTTCAGGTCCTGCTGGTTTCGCGTTTAAAATTTTTGGATCGAATTTTTTCTTTAAACCGCATCGTCACCTTTCACCGGATGAACGGTATCGCCATTGCTTTTCTGGCCCTTGTGCATCCCATACTGATTATCGCTGCTGATAATTTCACCATCTTTCCCTTTGTAAAAAGATATTGGCCTGAATTTTTGGGTCTCGGCGTATTAATCTTTTCTCTGGTGATCACGGCAACTGCCAACTGGCGTTTGATGTTTAATTTTGCTTATGACAAATGGCTTCGTTTTCACCGTTTGGGAACTTTAGTGGCAATAGCGTTGATGATCATCCACATCCTCTTTGTCAGTGAAACATTTAAATCCGACCATCCTCGTACCCTTGTCTTTGTGTCCGCCGGTATTATTCTTATGCTGATATCACGGCTTTGGTACCGCAGATTTTTCCCCGGCAAGAGGCGGTTTGTCGTTTCCAATGTCAAACCGGCCGGCAAAGATGCTTATTCTGTGGATGTCAGACCCCATGGCGGTCAAATTTTAGACCATATTCCCGGCCAGTTTGCCTTTATCACCCCTGTATCGGCAAATGTGCCAAAGGAAGAACACCCTTTTACCATATCTTCCACGCCGTCCCGACCAGACGCTTTGCAATTCGTCATACGGTCACTGGGTGACTGGACCAGCAAAATTAACCGTCTCAAAACTGGAGAAACGATGTTCATTGACGGTCCATATGGCCTTTTCAGCCACATGGTCTCTTCGGAGAACGAACACATTATCATGATTGCAGGAGGAATCGGCATTACCCCCATGTTGAGTATGCTCAGATATATGGCAGACGTGGATGATCCAAGGCGGATTCTGCTGATTTGGAGCAATAAAACAAAAGAACATATCGTGTTCCCAGAGGAGTTTAGGAACCTGAAGCATCGCTTACAAAACTTTCATATCATTCACGTTATTACACGTGCCAGCGGAGATGAAAACGAAATCGGCCGACTGGATCAGACCAGGCTCGAAACATTGCTAAAAGGGTGGCGCCGAAAATCAAACGTATTTATTTGCTGTCCTTTTGAGATGATGAAAGAAATGACCCGTGCGGTTAAAAAAATAGGTTTTTCATCCGCCAGGGTTTACAAAGAAGAATTTAAGCTATAGCTTTTCCTACATAAACTAATTTTACCTAAATCAGGCGTTTCAAATTGCGCCATTGTATTTTAAATTTTATGGTTTTAGGTTACACTTACATGAAATATAGAACAACGCACAAAACCAATTGAGCTCTCAGGAAGTTTCTATTCTAAATCTTTGAGTATTAGCGGAATGGATGATCTTTTTTTAAAGCGAGTGCTGTTTGAGTGGCTTAGGGATCGTTAGAAAAAATAGGCCCATGCCGAAATTACATCTTAAAAAAATGATGGATAGTGTGGCAAAACTATTCATTTTTTAAAGATAAATTCCTATTTTTTCTTTACGAGCCCTTGCTACGAGTTCACGCGTTTTAAAAAAAGATTATCCATGGAGCGACTATTTAGAAAAACTCCCCGACCTCTCAACCAATTGTTAAAAAGGAGTCATATCATGAAAAGAATCATATATATTGCTTTTTCTCTGCTTTTATTAGGGCAAACTCATGTAATGGCACATGAGTGGAAAACAGATTTATCTCATTCAGGCATTCTGTTTGAAATAAAACATATTTACTCTACCGTCAGGGGTCATTTTTCTGATTTTACCGGAGAGGTGTTTTTTGATCCCGACAATCCTGAAAAAAGTCAATTCGATTTTGTTGTTAAGGTAGACAGCATCAACACCAACAATGGAAAGAGGGACAATCATCTTCGATCCGATGATTTTTTTGCCGCAAGCATGTATCCGGTGATGACGTTTAAATCTTCGCGTGTCTCTCATGCCGGTGGCAATAAATATGTTCTCGAGGGCAAGATGACCATTAGAGATGTCACCAAGGACATGGTGCTGGAGTTCATCTATTGGGGGCAAAAAGAAAATCCTTTTAAAAAGAATGAGATGGTCGCCGGTTTTGACACTCGCTTTAACATTAACAGATTGGACTTTAATGTGGGAGACGGCAAATTCCATAAAATGGGAGTGGTGGGAAAAGATGTTGATATTTTGATTTCTTTGGAAGTGGTAAGGAAGAAATAGTTACACAGCTTAAATCATTAAAATAAATTGGCTCAATAATTGAAATGAAATCAATGCATCGATACAAAATAACACATAATGGCCCGATTTCCGGACTTATTCCATACTGCATCGGTCGTGTATGGATGCGGATATTTGGGTGGGATGTTACAGGCCAGGTTCCCCATGGTGGTAAATTTATCCTTGTTGGTGCGCCTCATACCAGTAACTGGGATTTTCCTTTTACGCTTGCCACATTATACATATTTCGCCTAAAAATCTCTTGGATGGGAAAAGACACCCTGTTCAAAAAGCCTTTTGGAAAAATCATGAGATGGTTGGGAGGAATCCCTATTGATCGAAGCAGTGAGCACGGGGTGGTTGGTCAGATCGTCAAACAATTCAATGAATTTCAAAAACTTGTCGTTACCATTGCGCCTTCAGGAACACGAAAAAAAAGAGCGTATTGGAAATCTGGTTTTTACTGGATTGCATATAACGCACAAATTCCCATACTCTGCGGATATTTAGACTACGGTCGTAAAAAGGCGTGCCTTGGTCTCTCTTTTGTGCCTACCGGTGATATTAAAAAGGACATGGACCGCATTCGAGAGTTTTTCAAAGGTATCCGTGGGAAAAACCCCGAACAGACAACACAAATACGGCTGCTTGATGAAACCTATTGACAACAGAAAAATGCATACCAAAGAACTGCTTTGTATAGGACACAGAGGCGCAATGGGGCATGCGCCGGAGAACACCCTTTCTTCCATTCGTAAAGCGCTGGAGTTGGGTACACCTTGCATGGAAATAGATGTCTACAGCGTTGACGGACACCTCGTTGTTTTTCATGATAGCCGACTCGAACGCACGACCAACGGCATGGGGTACTTGCTTGATCAAAAGTTCAACGACCTGCAAACCCTGGACGCCGGTAACGGCGAAAAGATTCCAACCCTGAAGGAGGCATTTGAAGCGATTAATTTGAAAGCGGGGGTGAATATCGAGTTGAAAGGCCCCGATACCGCCGGCCCGGTGGCGGAGTTTATCGCCGAGATGCGGGAAACGGGTTGGAATGATGATCTTCTATTGGTATCGTCGTTTAATCATCGGGAACTGTCGTTGATTCACCGGCTCGATCCGAGAATAAAACTCGGCGCAATGATTGTCGGCCTTCCCATAGATGATGCGGCATTTGCCGAATTCCTGGGTGCCTACTCGGTCCATCTTTCCCTTGAATTTATTGACCGCAGGTTTGTAAAAGATGCCCACGCTCGAGGCCTTCGCGTATTTGTGTTTACAGTCGACCATCCAGAGGATATAGAGAAGATGAGAGAGCTCGGTGTTAACGGCGTTTTCACCAACTACCCGGAGAGAGTGCTTAAAAACAACACGGTCACAGACGCCGTCGGATGGCCCTGACCGCCGTTCACCTGGCAATACATTCAAAATAGCATACCTGAATTTTTACAAACAACTTGATGGATGGCTTCAAGGCAGATCGTTGTTATGATACCTGAATTTTGTAAGCGATATCCAGAAACCAAAAAACAAAGAGGCTAATCGTGAATCGCGAAGAAATGCTGGGCAGGATATCGGAGCGAACCGACCCGTGGGATATGCTGATTATCGGCGGCGGCGCAACCGGTGTTGGCATTGCGGTGGATGCCGCTTCGCGAGGATATGACGTTCTGCTCCTGGAACAAAACGATTTTGGAAAGGGAACATCCTCGAGAAGCACAAAGCTCATTCACGGAGGCGTTCGTTATCTTCAGCAAGGGAACGTCTCTCTGGTCATGGAAGCACTGAGAGAACGCGGTATCCTGCGGAATAATGCGCCCCATCTGGTACATGACCTGGCTTTTATCGTTCCCAACTACGATTGGTGGGAGGCACCTTTTTACGGCATAGGGCTCAAGGTTTACGACATGCTGGCAGGCCGCTACGGTTTCGGGCCTTCTGAAATTCTTACAAAAGACGAGACGCTGGAACGAATTCCCACGATTAAGCGCGACGGCTTGCGTGGCGGAATCGTATACTACGACGGTCAGTTTGACGATGCCCGACTCCTCATCAACCTTGCCCGCACCGCATCGCATCAGGGCGCCGCCCTGTTGAACTACGCCCCTGTTGTTTCGCTGACCAGGGGCGGTGACGGCTTCATAAACGGCGTGATTTTTGAGGATCTCGAGGCCGGCACGGAACACAGGACGAGATCAAAGGTGGTCATTAACGCAACCGGTCCGTTCGCTGATCATATCTGTCGAATGGATGATTCAAACGCATTGCCTTTGATCTCACCCAGTCAGGGTATTCATCTTGTCTTCGATAAGTCCTTCCTGCCTGGCGAATCCGCCATAATGGTGCCGCATACCAAAGACGGTCGCGTAATGTTTGCCATTCCCTATCTGGGGGTCACGCTGGTGGGCACGACCGATACCCCCATCTTTAAAATCGAGCTTGAACCTCGTCCCATGCCAGAGGAAATCGATTTCATCCTGGAAACCGCGGGAGAATACCTCGAAAAGGACCCCTCCCGGGAAGACATTCTGAGCGTATTTACGGGTATACGTCCGCTCGTCAAAACCGGCGACGAAAAAAACACCGCCGCTTTGTCCAGGGACCACATCATCCATATCTCCAATTCGGGACTGCTCACCATCGCGGGCGGTAAATGGACCACCTACCGTCTGATGGCGAAACTCTGCGTCAATTATGCCCTCTCCCTTGCGGGTCTCGAATCGAAACCCTGCGTTACTAAACAGCTCAATATTCACGGTTTTCACAAGACACCGGAAAAATTCGGAGAGCTCGCACTTTACGGGTCCGATGCGCCGGCCATTCAAGATCTCATGCGTGCGGACCCAACCCGCAAGGAACGACTGCATCCTGAGCTGCCGGCCCGTGTCGGAGAAGTCATCTGGGCCGTCCGATTCGAAGCGGCGCGCACCGTTGACGATGTCCTGGCCCGCCGGACCCGCAGTCTTTTGCTGAATGCCCGTGCCGCAAGTGAAACAGCACCCAAAGTCGCTTCGATCATGGCCAAAGAACTGGGGCACGATCACAAATGGGAAAAAGAACAAACAGAATCCTTCCGCAGAATCAGCAAGCTTTATCTGCCGGAATAGCAAAAATTTTGCTCTTGAAATAATCTTTTGTTCTGTTTGGGTCTTGTTCGAACAGGATATGTTTTACCCTAATTGATCGTACACAAAAAAGGTGAAGAAATGAAAAAAATATTTGACGGTAAAAAAACGGTAAAATTGGGCACCGAAAAGAATCCCGCTGTCGTCCATGTCAAAACAAAAAAGAGAATGAAAGAAGTTGCCAAGATTTTTGAAGAAAACGCCTGGAAATATAGAATTGATTTAGAACAGGATAAACCGGAGGACATTACCGATTTAGAAATTTTGCTGAATCGGCCGGAACCCAAGGAGGTCGAAAAGAAAGTCGGACGTAACGAGCCCTGCCCCTGTGGAAGCGGAAAGAAGTATAAAAAATGCTGCGGTAGATAAACAATTTTTTCTCGGCAATCCAGCCGGATTTTATTACATGAAGCCCTCTCAAAATAAAGATTTTGGTTCAAGATCCCCCGCTAAAACCCAGCGGGATAAAAAGGCGGGGCCGAGTTTTAACCCGCAGGTGCCCCGCATGAAATGCCCTTGGGGTGCAT
>PKTV01000027.1 GCA_002868985.1 Desulfobacteraceae bacterium
AATATCTTAATGCAGGGCCTTCAGTTCCTTTGAAACGTTTTTTACAATGCCGTTCGTTTTCGGACCATTGCTGCGGCAATCGCTTCAGTCTGTCGGGAGGCGTACAAACCCTTGACCGGGAAAAAATTTTTTCGGAAGAAATAGCTACTATTTGATGCCTACCGCCGCCTGGGCGATATTAAAACAGTAGTCTCCGATTTTCTCAAAATTCGATAATAGGTCGATGAACACCAGGCCCGGATCAATACTGCAATCACCGGAGCGCAGCCTTGAAACGTGGCCTTGACGCATCTCTTCTCGCATCAAATCAATGCTGTTTTCCATTTCATCGGCCTGTTTCATAAAATTTTCAACCGGATGGTGAATTCCTCGAGTGACAAAATCAAGAAAGACTACGGTCTGTTCCGAGATGGTTTTTAGGTCGGCGATGGCATGGCTCGTGAATGACAAATTATTTTCAATGATACTTTCAGCGAGTTGGGCAATGTTCTCCACGGAATCGCCGATTCTTTCGATATTGTTCGTCATTCTCATCAAACTTGAGATTTCTTTGGCCTGAGACTCGCTGATGTCACTTTCATACACCCGGGTTAAATATGAAGTGATTTCCAGTTGCATATCATCCAAGTAGTTTTCAATGCGTTTCCATTTGCTTAAGAGTTTATAATCCCTGTCTTCGATCCGCAGAATTGTATCTTTGAGCGTTCTCGAAGCGGTTTCAGACATCCTTTTGATTTCACTCCGGGCTTTGGCCAGAGCGGCGATCGGCGTATCATCGAACTGGGTGCCGAAATTCGGCAACCGGAAAAAATCTTCAGGCGCTTCTTCTTTCGGAGACAGCAAAATCGCCACCTTTATCAGTAGCGGAAGAAAGATCAGAAAGATCGTTGCGTTGATGACATTGAACATCGTGTGTCCATTGGCGATGTAACGGGCGATATTGACCATATCGCCTTCGACGACTTGGGTGACGGACCCTGATCCCAGAAAAGTTGAGACAAACTCGATCAAATCGATGAAATACGGAAAGATGATCAGCATAAAAGTAACCCCGATGACATTGAACATCGTGTGGGCTCTTGCGGTTCTGTGGGCGTTGACATTCGAGGAGCCTATGGTTGCCAGTTCTGCAGTGATGGTAGTTCCGATATTTTCGCCCAGAACCAGGGCCATGGCCCCCGGAAACGTCAACAGTCCCTGGGTGGCCAGGGTCATGGTCAAACCGATTGTAGCGGATGAGGATTGAACCAGAATGGTAAGAACAGCGCCGATAAATACGCAAAGTATAAGGCCGCCGGCACTTCCGGGATCAAATTTGGTAAAGAATTGAAGGAAGGTGGGATCATTTTTAATCGGAGCCAGCCCATGTTTCATCACCGTCATTCCGAAAAAAAGAAGCCCGAATCCCAAAATGACTTCACCGATATAGCGATATTTTTTTGCCCGGGTGAAAAATTTCAGATAGACGCCGATGGCAATGGCCGGCAGTGCCGCTTCGGTCAGTTTAAAGGCGATAAGCTGGGCGGTCACCGTCGTTCCGATATTCGCGCCCAGAATAACCCCAATGGCCTGCTGTAATGTCATCAGTCCGGCACTCACAAATCCTATGAGCATGACGGTCGCGGCCGAGGACGATTGAACCATGGCGGTAATACTTGCTCCGGTAAGACAGCCGATAACCCGGTTCGACGACACCGCCTCCAGAATTTTTTTAATTCGTTTACCGGCGGACATTTGAAGACCTTCGGTCATCATTTTCATCCCGAGGACAAACAGTCCCAGGCCCCCGACGGTTTGAATCAGTACATGTAAAATACCCATTGTTTCCCCTGAAAGATGTGATTATTTATGTAATAAAATGGTGCGTAGTCTTCAAAAAAGAGATATTTCGGATAGAATTTCCCTGCGTTAATGACGAAGGCTAAATTACGTTATCATATAATGGCGAAAACAACCAAGTCAAGACCGGCCTTTCGAGGTATCGATGTATCCCATTTATAGAATAGCTATGAAAATGCATCTGAATCCACTATAATGCAAAATACAATACACACACAAAACATTTTTCCCATTTTGTTTACAATCAATTATGGTATTATGATGTTGTTTAAACCCGTTTCAATTAAAGATTATAAAAAATTTCATTAATTTTCATGCAAGACTCAGGTATTAAACCATGACGAAATCTGATGTAACCCAAATAAAAATCGGTAAACACAAAGTTGGCTTTGTGGGTCTTAAAGAAACCTTTAAGGACATAGCTGAGTTATATTCTAAACAACCTGATGATGTGGTCGCTGAAGAATTATTAAACCGGCTGTCAAAAAAGAATTACATCTCAGATAAGGTTCAAAAAGAATATGGGCTTGTGTTTGTAAGGGAATTTAGAAAATTTCTCGGTCAGCTTTTTGATGATGAAAACGATCAAGGGCTTGAAATTAAAGTTCTTGGCGCAGGTTGTGTTCTATGTAACAGCCTTGAAAATGATGTTATGGAAGTTTTATCAGAAATGAGGTTAACTGCTGATCTTGAACATGTAAGAGATGTGGAAGAAATCGCAAAATACAACGTCAAGGGAACACCGGCCTTGATTATTAATGGAAAGGTCATATGTTCAGGTAATATACCGTCAAAAAATATAATCAGAAACTGGCTGGAAGAAATCGGCTTTCAAAAATACTCAGGAGGAAAAATGGACAAACCAGTACTTATAAAAAACATATCATTCTCTGAACCCCATCATCTCGATGAATTGGTTGCATATGAAGAGGGACGAGTTGTAAGCAGGACATTTTCTCAAAATTCATCCCTTAGTTTAACTTTGTTTTCATTTGACGAGGGAGAGGGAGTTAGCACACATACAGCGCCCGGTGATGCAATGGTGCAAATCTTGGATGGTGAGGCGCTTGTTAATATTGATGGAAAAGAAATGACCGTTAGTAAAGGACAGGTCGTGGTTATGCCGGCGGACATTCCTCATTCCGTCACCGCTATAAAACGGTTTAAGATGCTTTTGACCGTGGTAAAAAAGCTTAGAAATATCGAATCTAGGTAAAAACCTACCATTTATTCAAAAAACAGCGCGATATGTTTTAAGTTACACCTTCTATTTACTTAGCATGCATGAAATTTGGAATTGAGCGATATTGAGGTATTGAAACATTAATCTCGAAAAATCACGGCTTGACCGGAATTTCTGTCGGGGATAATAGGAAGTGCTTTTAACAATTGTACTCTCTATTTTAAGCATTTGAATGAAACCAGAATATAACCCATCATCGGAGACCATAGGATTTTTTCGCCAGATATTTCACTCAATTTTTCCCTCATCCACTTATTCTAAAATCTGATAAGGAGAATGACAAAATGTCACGAATACCCCCGAAGTCCCTTAGCGAAATGGAAAATATCGAAGAAAAATACAAAAAAAAACTTGAAATGGAAGAAAAGCTGGGTCGCAAGGAGGGCATGGCGGATGCCTACGGTAACCTCGGAATAATTTATCTAACACTTGGCCATCTTGATAACGCCGAAGAGATGTTTAAAAAGTCCTTGGAATTGGAAGAAGAGCTGGCTGATAAAGAGGGCATGGCATCAGATTACGGATATTTGGGTACTATTTATCAAACACGCAGCAATCTGGAACAAGCTGAAATCATGTACAAAAAAAGCCTTGAAATTAATCAGTCGCTGGGCCGCAAGGAGGGTATGGCAACGATATATGGCAAACTTGGTGAAATTTACTATACCCGTCGTGATTTGGATCAAGCCGAGGACATGTTTAAAAAAAGTTTGGAAGTTGAAGAAACGGCTGACAAAAAAGGGGCTATAGCGACGATCTACGGCTATTTAGGGGATATTTACCGTCTTAAAAATAATTGGAATCAAGCCGAAGAAATGTACAATAAAGGCTTGAAGATTTTTGAGGCCATCGGATCTGAGCATATGATAGAAATAATGAGGACGATGCTGACAAACCTAAAAATGAAGAAAAAACAGAGTTAATAACTAAAACAGCAAGCCACCACAATGTAGCACTTAACCATTTGAATTGATTTGAGTTGCTGTGTAAAAAATGTAACAGTTCTTTATGTAATTTACCCCACAATTACATAATTTTTTATGTGATTTAGACCGGCTGCCCTTCCTCTCTAATTGATGCAACCATTTAATTTCTTTAACATATTCATCGTTTTAAATATAACCGTCTGATATTGCATAATTTTTGCATAAGTTAGACGGTTAGGCTTATTCAAAGCCTAACAAAAAACTAAATCCCAAGCAATTGGATGACGAAAATTAACGCCTGAAGGTATAAATTATGATTAAATTTGGGCCGACGTCTGGAGAGATGAGAACGATGTCAGATGACGACATTTTTTTATCACGCTTGAAACTTCTTATTATCATGGCCAGGGCTTATTTAAAAGATTGTCCCATCGGAAAGTATCGAAAATCTGCCATCATCGAAAACGCCCACCACGTTTTTTATCATTCCCTGAAATTGGTCAGCAATGAAGCCTTTTTCAAAAACAACGATTTAAAAACGCAGTCGAGTATTACTTCCGAAGATGAAATAAAGGAAGAGTATGTGTTTCATCAAAGAGTTCAGCTTCTTTCAGTTATGGCGAAAGCACTGGCTGAAGATCGCCTGACCGGAAATTTCAGGAAAAAGGCCCTTCAAGATAATTTGGATAGAATCTGTGAAACACTGATATTCAACTTCCACATTAAAGATGTTGAGTTTCTTAAAGTAGCTTAGTTAGTTTCCATCCAGAAATAGCCCTTTTTGCCCTGATCGGCGTTCTCCGCGGGTTTCCGGTTGCGGCGTACAGACGTGCGCCTTCCTGTCCCGCTATACGGGGACCGCAAACCCTTGTGCGGCCTTGATCATAACAAAAATTGCTCATTTCTGCATTGGAAACTTATTAATATACAAAAATATTTTTTCAAGAAAACTCGGTTTTATACCTGAACCTCGCACGAGTCGGAGGTTTTCATATGCAAGATTCAGGTTATGCTTTAATACACGCCATCATCAGCATTTTCCATAAAATATTGATGATACAATTCCAATTAAGGTTAAAAGACTATACTTTTACTTTGTAAACGCTAATCGGTTCATTGATGCCCTTAACGGTCACCGGGGGCAGGGCTTCAGCGTCTATTTTATCCGAGAGCTTTTGAAACGTCATATGGCTGATAAGGATTTCGCCGCCATTTGCGATGCCTTGGAGCCTTGCGGCAATATTGACCGGCATACCTACGGAAGTATACTCCTTGATTCTCAATGAACCTAAAATGCCTGAAAACACCTTCCCCGTTGATACGCCGATTCCGATTTTAAGCCTCAGCCCATTTTTTTCTTGAAGTTTCTTATCAATTTCCATTGCTTTTCTCTGCATGGCCATGGCCGTTTTCACCGCATGGATCGCATGATCATCATGCGCAACAGGGGCGCCGAAAACCACCATAATACTGTCACCGATATGCTTGTCCACAACGCCATTATACTTATAGACAATCTCTCCAAGTGGCGCAAAATAGTCATTGTTTAAAAAAAACGCGAGTTTGTCTGGTGGAACATGCTGGGACATCCGAGTAAAACCACGAATATCGGAAAAAAGAATGGACACCTCATGAAATGATGGTTTCAGGACACCTTGTGCGTTTTCAATCTTTTTGTAAACCTGCTCGGACACAAACTGTTTTAAACGCTTCCGCACATTGATTGTACGAATCTTCGCTCTGAGTTCCACGTTGTCAAACGGTTTGGTCAAAAAACCGTCAATCCCCTCATTGGTGGCCTGAATCGCCGCTTCCATGGTTGTATATCCGGTGAGGATGATGCGAGTGATCTCCGGATTCATGGAGCCTATCTCGGAAAGCGTTTCAAGGCCGTTCAATCCGGGCATCTTATAATCTGAAATGACCGTTGCAACCTCAAAAAGATTCTTTTTGACAAACGCTATACCGGTATCACCGTTTTCAGCGGTGTAAGTTTCATACGGTTCGTTTTTTAGGGCGCGAACAACGGACCGTCGGATGCCTTCTTCATCATCAATAAAAAGTAATTTGTCCATGGGGTTCCTTTCGCATTTTTCACCTTATGCGCATCAAAATTCATGCCAAATTCCACCAATTCAACATCCAGTGAAATTGTTAAAATAAATTTTTGCATATCGCACTCGAACATCCTTATTTCATGGACATTTGTGATCATTATAATTTCATACGTTAAGAATTTTAATTCGGAAAAAATTCAAAGGACAAGATCTAAAATGCAGCGTGCACAAAAAACAGGGCATACATGCACATATTTTTGTGCATTTTAGGAAGAAAATTTTGATTTTTGCAGGAGAAAGAATGTTGAGATATTCATTTCTTTATGATATCTAAAGAGAAATGGTTATAAACACGCATAGATCCTTGCATAAAAATCTAATGACCATATCATGCACAAGGCCAAGACCGATCCAGTCACCCAACATCATTCTCCTACAATTCAAGGAAATAAAAATGCACGGCCAGATCTTGGAATCCATCGATCAATTGGCACACATTGCCGCTAACGTGTATCTGAAAAAAGCGCATTTAATCCTTTAACTATAAGGTTGATGCTTTCAGATACAGAAAGGAGAAATGTCATGTCGCCACAGATTTCCTTTACAAAGTATGAAAATGAAGTTCTTCCTGACTTCAGGAAAAAACTCAACCTTGCGGAATCCACTGAAGATGTCATCAATTGTTTCGTCCAAACCATCATGGAATTATGTAACAGTATTTTTGAGGGTAAAATAGATTTTGATTATGAAGATATCACCCTTCGTTTAGACCACGAGCCCCATTACAAGATAAACAAAAGACTATTTAATTCAGATGAGTTCACCTCTGCTTGGAATGCTTCAGATCTGTCCAGGGTCATTGGCCGCTTTGCAAAATCTGCGATGAACCGTTACAAACGCCTTGAAAAATATTCGGTAAAGACGGACACTAAAATTAGGAAATAAAGAAGCCTGGCCCAAAGAACCAGGTTTTGGTTTGCCCCTGAAAGGGGCTCAAAGCCGTACAAGTTAAAAGTGTCTAAAGTGATCTAAAGTGCCTATTTATCCCGTATTAAGCGGGGAAGTTATGGATGGACAATAGGCAACTCCACCGCATAATCATCAAGCTGCGGAACTTTCTTGATCAAGCCTTGTTTTTTAAGGAATTTTGCGAAGCGCTGATACCGGGCGCGATCCAGTGCACCCGGGCGAAGCGCAAATCGGGGAAGTGTATCCCGCCACGCCAGACGATTCAGCTGATTATCCAGATCCTTTCGCCCCCGGATAAATAATTTCCAGCTTTCGTCCGGATGGTTGACCAAAAACTGGACCCCTTCTTCCAATGCATCGACGAACTTTCTGAACTTTAACTCTTTGGTACCTTCACGACGAGCAACCAGTATCAATTCATCATAAGAAGGGATACCATATTCCTCGACATAAAAAGCACGGCCCGGCCGTCTTTCAATGTCCATTTGGTTCAGTTCGAAATTTCGAAAAGCACCGATAACCGCGTCTGTGCTTTTCGAAAAAAGAGATGGAGACAACGAAAAATTAACATTGACCAGTTTTACAGTATCTAAAGACAGGCCCTGGCTTTCAAGCATAACCTTGAGAATAACGGTTTCAAATCCACCAATTGAATACCCCACGGTTTTACCTTTCAGTTGCGCAAGATTTTTGATGCCGCTGTCCGCCAGCACAACCAGCGAATTTAAAGGCGTTGCAACGAGGGTTGCAATTCGGACCAGTGGTAATCCTTGATCCACATGAAGATAATGCTGGGGCTGGTAGGAAACTGCAATATCAGCGTTTTTGGCAGCAACAAGTTTGGGAGGATCATTCGGGTTTGAAGGAACCTGGAAGCTGACATCCAGCCCCTGCCGGCTGAAAAATCCTTTTTCCAGAGCGATAAAAAGCGGCCCATGATCCGGATTGACGAACCAGTCGAGTACAACGGTCATTTTTTCTGATGCGGCTAAAGGTTTTGAAACTCCACCCAACAAGGCTGCTGCGATGAAAAATACGATAAGATATTTATGTTTCATAGGTGACGTGCCTCCTTTTTATTTCCTTCTTTTTGCCAGTAAACAATTTTGATCATTGCCCTGTCTACTAAAAAGTAAAGCATCAGGGAAACGATACACAAAAGAGAAAGTGCCGCAAACATGATATCGATTTGCATGCGGGCATTGGCGTGAAGCATATAAAACCCGAGGCCGCTACTGGACCCGACCCATTCACCCACAACTGCGCCAATGGGAGCTACAGCAGTCGCAACGCGCAAACCCGAAGCAAACGCCGGAAGCGCCGCAGGAATCCTGACATGCCGGATAATCGCCATCGGTTTCGCATTCATCACTTGTGCAAGTTCCAGCCACTCGGGCTCGGTGCTGCGCATTCCATCGTAGAATGCTGCGGTCACCGGAAAAAAAATAATCAGAACAGCCATTGCAATCTTTGAACTCATGCCGTAACCCAGCCACAGGACGAGAAGTGGGGCAAGGGCAAATACCGGAATCGCCTGACTGATGACAAGAACAGGCAACAGCCAACGTTTTAAAGATCGAGAAGCAATCATAACAAGAGCATTTGAAGCACCCAACAGTGTTCCAATCAGCAATCCCGCAATAATTTCCAGCAACGTTGTCATGGCATGTTCGAATAAAGGGCCTGTGTGAGACAAAAAAGCTTCAGCGACGCTCATAGGTCCAGGTAATATATAGGCGGGGACGCCGGTCACGAGAACAATGGTCTGCCATATCAGCACCAATCCGAACAAAATGACGATGGGACGGATAAAGGTCATGACTTGTCTCTGCCCTCCAGCCGCTCAAGCAATGTTGCCTGCATGGAAATGATGGCCGAATCACCGGGATTGCGTGGAGGAGAACCCGGCGGAATCAATGCATCGCTCAGTTTTGCAGGTCGGTCGGTCATCACATATATTCTGTGACCGAGACGAAGTGCCTCAAGTGGATCATGGGTCACCATCAAAACGGTTGCGCCTTCAACCAGCCTTGCTGCCAGATCCTGAAGTTTGAGTCTTGTCAATGCATCAAGTGCTGAAAACGGCTCATCCATGAGGATAACGGAACGCTCTTCCATCAGTGTTCGCAACAGCGCCACACGTTGACGCATGCCGCCTGAAAGGGATGAAGGAAGTACGTTTGCATATTCACCCAATCCTGCATCTTCGAGCAACGACATCGCCTTTAAACGCTTTTTGGCCGTCATTTCGCCCCGTAAACGTGCCCCCAAGCAGACATTATCCACAACGCTCAACCAGGGAAGCAACAGATCTTTTTGAGACATCCAGGCGGTCAGTCCTTTATGATTGTTGCCGTCACTAAAATGAATTCGTCCGGAAAGTCCCTCTCGAAGGGTTCCTGAAATCAATCTGAGCAATGTAGACTTTCCACAACCACTTGGGCCGATAAGGCATGTCCACTGACCGCCTTTTACAGTAAAATTTAAGGAACGAAAGATCTGCTCGCCGGGATATGCAAAAGACACCTGTTCCAATGTAACGCTCGGAGCAGCCGGACCTCCTTCAAATCTTGTGTCGATTTTCGTGCTGTTATGCATGGTTCACCGGTAAAACTGCCACAGGTATGATCAGGGTTGGTATTGAATGCCGGTGATCAGGAAGGAACACTAACAATGGGATGGTATCAACTTCCCTACGCCGGCATAATCCGGATCAGGTTCCAGGGGTCGAGGCTTCAAGCCCCCTCTCAGCCGAATTTTCATCGGCTCCCCCAGTGACGTATTATTTAATTGCTAACACGAGCGACCTCGTTTGTCAAACAACTACCCCTCCTCAGGACAAACGCATTTGAATCCCAATGTGAAGAGAACGCTCCACGACGGCGTATATCTCTTTCCAACCGACTGAAACGCGTGCTAAAGCCCTTCAGACAGTCAGGCGGCTTTCAAGAGAAACTCGCCGTCGCTACGCTGCGCCGCAATCAAATTCGTTCGCCCTGCCCTCCTTTGCAGTTAATATTAAACTTGCAATTTTTCATTCAGGCTGGTAGATATATTGTTTAATTCCGGCTGGGGGTGTTCTGATTTTATCACAGAACTGAGAGCATACCCTTTGAACCTGATACAGTTAGTGCTGTCGTAGGGAAATCGGAGAACCATGCATGATGTTTTTTACCACGCCATTTTTTTCATCGTTCTTCAATTCCCCATCGACATTTAAAATTATACCCTTAAATAGAGTTCTCTTTAGATAACAAGACACCATCAACAAAAACACAACATATTAAACGCATAGTAATAGTTTAGTCCTCTGAAACTAACCGACTTCAGAGGAGCTTCAGGTGTGATTAAATTTTTGACTGGAAGCTGTCTGAGTGGATTAGGGATCGTTTTGAAAGAACCACAAGCGATTTAACTTAATGGATTAAACCTCTCGTTAAAACAGAGATCTTTATGAATAGTCCGGGCCGGTTCTTTCATTACGAGCCCTTATCCACGAGCCTTGTCCGCCTCGGGCGGGTTTATCCGCCTTTGG
>PKTV01000448.1 GCA_002868985.1 Desulfobacteraceae bacterium
AAATGCAAAATCATGAATAATTCCACCTCCCAAAACAAACAGAGCAACAACCACAGCAAGGGTTGTCAGGGAGGTCAGTATCGTTCGGCTCAGGGTCTCATTTACGCTTCTATTAATTACGATTTCCAAAGGATTCTTGTGATATTTTCTTAAGTTTTCTCTGATTCTGTCAAAAACAATAATGGTATCGTTGAGTGAATATCCGATGATTGTGAGAAGAGCGGCGATAATCGGAAGTGTAAACTCCTTGTTAAATATGGAGAATATGCCGACAGTAATGGTAACATCATGGATAAGCGCTACAGTGGCACCCATGGCGTATTTCAACCCGAGAAACCAGTAAAGAGCAAGGGATACAAGTAATGCCGCAGCGATGAGATAAGGAACACTGACATTAAAAATAGAAAGAACATAAACTGCCCCCATGAGCACTCCGGCGATGACGCCGCTTAAAAGCCATTTGAGTTCAAACCGACCGGATATATATATGGCAATGAAAAGTAGTGCGTAAAACATGGCAAACAGGGCTTTTTCCCGCAAATCCTTCCCCACCTGGGTGCCAACCATCTCAACGCGACGCACCGATACGCCTTTTCCCGTTGAGGATTCAAGGGCCTGTTGAACCGTTAAGGAAAATCCTCCTGAGGTCATGACAGACCTGTCGGTGCGGATAAGATACTCGTTTTCGCTTTGCTCTCCGAACCCTTGGACCGAGGATTTCCCGAGATCTATGGCGGCAAGACCGGATTTGATATTTTTCAAACTTACAGGTTCGTTAAATTTAACCTGAACCAGTGTTCCACCGGCAAAATCGATACCGAATTTAGGCCCTCCGTGGATGACAAGAGAAGCGATGCTGATAAGGATCATTGCCAGAGAAATAAAGAAAGCGATTTTACTTTTACCAACAAAATTGATATCAATATCAGGTTTTACAAACTGCATGAGTGACCCCTAAATGCTTAAACGCTTCGTTTTTCGTTTTATTAAGTAATAGTCAAATATCATCCGGGTAAGAATCAAGGCTGTAAACAGACTTGCAATGACCCCAAGGCTGAGTGTTACGGCAAATCCTTTGACAGGTCCGGTACCGAACTGGAAGAGGACAAGTGCTGCGATCAGTGTCGTGACATTGGCATCAAGGATGGTCAATGTCGCTCTGGCGTAGCCCGAATCCACTGCTGCACGCGGTGTCTTACCAATACGCAGTTCTTCCCTGATCCGCTCAAAGATAAGAACATTGGCGTCCACAGCCATACCAATAGTGAGGATGATCCCTGCAATGCCAGGGAGTGTCAGGGTTGCCTGGAATCCGGCAAGACCGCCGGCAATCAGAAGAATATTGAGAATCAGTGCAAAGTCTGCAATGAGTCCCGCACCCCTGTAATATACAATCATGAACAGAATAACAAGGATGCCGCCGACACACATGGAAACAAGGCCTTTCCTTATAGAATCACTTCCCAACGAGGGGCCTACGGTCCTTTCCTCAAGAATATTAACCGGTGCCGGGAGGGCGCCTGCACGGAGTGCAATGGCGAGATCCCGCGCTTCTTCAGTGGTAAAGCTTCCGGTAACACGGGCCTTCCCGCCGGAGATCTTTTCCTGGATAACCGGGGCTGAATAAACCTTTTTGTCCAATACGATGGCCAGGCGTTTTTTTACATTTTCTCCGGTGATTCTTGCAAAATCCCTGCCGCCCTTTTTGTCGAAATCAATTGAAACATAAGGCTCGTTATATTGGGAGTCGATTTGAACCCTTGCGTCGGTAAGATTGGCGCCGGTCAAAAGGGTCCTTTTCTTTAAAAGATAGGGGGTCTTATGAATACGCTTGGTGGTGGGGTCTTCCTTAACCCCATAAAGCACCTCACTTCCGGGAGGAACATTTCCTTTAAGAGCGGCATTAAGGTCGTGGGTTTCATCCACAAGTTTGAATTCCAAAAGGGCTGTTTTGCCGATTAAATCTTTGGCTCTCTTGGTATCCTTTATCCCGGGGAGTTGCACGAGGATCCGTTTTTCACCCTGCCGGCGGATATCGGGTTCGCTGACCCCAAACTGGTCGATTCGATTTCTGATGGTTTCAAGAGCCTGATCAGCAGCCAATTTTTTGATTTGATCGGTCTCTCTATCGGGAAGATCGATCTGCAAGGTCAGGACGTCCCCATCCATTGATCTTGAGAGGATACGCATATTTTTGAACTCTTTGTCGAGAATCTTTTCGAATCCATCGATATGATTTTGTCCTTTCAGTTTGATCAATATCCGGTTTCCTTCTATGCGATTCAAAGTGGCATATCGAATATGTTCTTTTTTTAAAAAGCTCCGGATTTCCTGAATTATACGTTCAATGGTGCCTTCCACAGCTTTATCGGTATCGACTTCAAGGGCCAGGTGCATGCCGCCTTGGAGATCAAGGCCGAGATTTATTTTTTTATGCGGCCAAAAAGATGGTTCTATGGTGGGCAGAACATAAATAATCGCCGCAATCAAAACTCCGAAGACAGCCAGAACTCGCCAAGAAAGATTGCTCAATGATCTTTTCCTTATTGATGATGATGGATTTGTCTTACTTTTTTTTGTTATCCTGAGACGGTGACGAGGATTTTACCACCTGGGAAAGATTTCCACGGGCAATCTTCACACGGACCCTGTCTGCAATTTCAACCGTCAATGTTGTGTCACCGACGGCTGTTACTCGACCATGCAATCCGCCACTGGTTACGATACGGTCCCCTTTTCTAACCTGACTGATCATTTCTTTATGTTCCTTGGCCTTTTTCTGCTGGGGTCGGATAAGCAAAAAATAGAATATGACGAACATGAGGATAATGGGGATAAGAGATGTAAATCCTCCTGCTCCTTGTCCTGCCGCGGCTCCGCCCTGGCCCATTGCATAAGCAGTATTTATCAAGATAAAACCTCCTTAGTCGTTATTTGGATTATATGTTTAACAGTTTGTCTACAAGTCATCTAAAAAATACTTCTAACGCCCAATTACGGTGTTGCCCCGCATGAGGGGATTTACAACGAGCCTCTTCAAAATGCTCACATACTCCCATGTATGCTGCGCTTTTTCATATGTTACACATTGACGCCTACGGCGTCTCGCGCCTTGTCCTTGGACGTAATCTGCATTTTTGAGATGGCTTGTATTATCAATAATTGATGAAAATGGCGCTGATATACTGTAATTTGTCGTTCAGGTCAAATAGTTCTTTAACGAGTGTCCATCCATAAATGGTCTTTTTGCCCAATCTCTGTGTTATGCTCAAAAAATAATCCTCGGAATATCAACTATATGCCTGCGGTTATTTTTTTCACATGTCCCTCCGGGGCGTAGGCCCTACAGGCCGGGGGCTTGATCTTTAACAAAAATACTCATTTATGGATGGACACTAACCCGAAATTTCATGAAAATTTTCCAAGGGCCTTTTATTAACCTTAAACTTTGTCGGAGCGAAGCGGAAATCCCGCTGTCGGGTCAAATCACCGCTACGCACACGTGAAAAATTCGGGTTAATTCGCCGGCATCCAGAGCGTCTCGCCGTCAAATTGAATACGGTTTACATGTTTATAGTCAATGAGATCCAGAAATGCAAAGATTTGATCCATATTATAGACGACCACTTTGGTCAAGGGAAAGATCAAGTTAAGGTTAACATCAAGTTTATGTTCTCTAACATTGTAGATGTTCACCGTATGCTCCGAGAATTTAAGAATCTTGCCGATACCCGAACTGCTTCCTTTTTCAAGGGGTTCATCCGAAAGGGGTGACAGTCGGACACCTTTGTAATCGAAATAATCTTTTAGAAAGGTAAAATGGATATTCCAGATATTTTCTCCAGGCTGGACCACGTGAATCCCGAATGATTCTATTTTTTCTTTTGTCGTCACATCCTGTGATTTGAGGTTTTTTTCCACGATATCACCGCTTTTTAGACGAATCTTTTCCAAAATTTCCTGCATGGATACCGTTGAATCTCCAATTTTGATTGATTCATTGGATTGAGCAATAATATCAACTCCTTTATTAACTCCATATTGTGCTTTTCGTTGTTGCATGAGAGCCTTGAGTTCTTTGTCTTCGTCAATTTTGCTGTAATCAATAATCGGCTCTGCATTTGTAGGAATTTGAATTTTATCAGATCCCTTTTGTGTTTCGGGTTTTAATTCTTTTTTCATCAGAAACCTAATACCCGTAAATGCGCCAACAAGTACCATAGTGATGATGACAACCCCAATAACTCTATTTGTCATTTTTGCAGGTTTTTTGGGCATAATTTTACCTTTGGATACATGATAATGGATTAGGGCGTAGATCGGTTCTATTTTTCACAGTTAATCTCGCTCATGCCGGGAATAATTTTTGTATCCCCCTCAATGGTGATGGAAAGGCCTCTCCTGAGCTCCAGATCTAGAATTTCTTTGCGTTTTTTATTTAAAAGGTAATCGGCAACACCGTGCGGGACGATGCCTTTGACACTTGAAATTTCAGCTTTTATGGTTTCAAGGCGAAGTCGGCGGAGAAAGTCAAGGGCCAGCATTTCAATAGAGGGGATCATTCCTTTCCCCTTGCAATGGGTGCAGGGCTCGAAACTGCTGGATTCGATAGAGGGACGAATTCGCTGTCTCGACATTTCCATCAAGCCAAATTTTGAAATTTTACCGATATTTGTTTTGGCCTTATCCGGTTTTACGTAATTTTTAACAGCCCTTTCAACTTCTAATTTGTGTTTGGAGTCTTTCATGTCGATGAAATCAATGACAATAAGGCCGCCCAGATCTCTGAGTCGTAACTGACGTGCAATTTCCTCTGCTGCTTCAATATTGGTTTGAAGTGCGGTTTGTTCAATAGACTTTTTTTTGGTTGCCCTACCTGAATTAACGTCGATGGAGACGAGCGCTTCAGTCGGTGCTATTACAAGAGTCCCGCCTGACTTAAGTTTTACATGACTCTCGTAAATCGATGAAATCTGATCTTCAAGTTGATATTTGGTGAATATCGGCCGATCCTCTTTGTAATATTTGACGATTTTTTTGTGTTTCGGCGATATGATTTTAACAAAGTCTTTAACAACATGGTATACGGCATCATCATCGATGAGGATTTCGGTTACATCAGGGGTGAAGTAATCGCGTATGGATCTTACGGCAAGATTTTGCTCTTTATAAAGCAATACAGGTGCTTTTGCATTTGTCACATTTTTTTTGATGTTCTTCCACAGGCGCAAAAGATAGTTTACATCTTTTGACATGCGTTGTTTAGTAATGTTTATACCTGCAGTGCGGACAATAATACCGAATCCCTCCGGTATCTTAAGCGTGTCGACGATACTTTTTAAACGGTTACGCTCGTCTTCATTTTCTATTTTGCGTGAGATTCCCCGGCTGTCGCTTCCAGGCATAAGCACTAAGTATCGACCAGGTAAAGATATATAAGTTGTCAGCATGGCACCCTTTTTCATGAAGGGATCTTTGGTCACCTGCACCAGGAGCTCTTGGCCACGCTTAACCATTTTTAATATGGATCTGTCTTTAGAGAAATTGTTTTGAAAATAATCGCTGTGGATTTCTTGTTTTTGCAAAAAACCGTGACGATCACCGCCAAAATCTACAAATACGGCCTGAAGGCTTGGTTCAATGCGAGAGATGATGGCCTTGTAAATGTTGCCATGGAGAATTTCTTTTCCTGAACTTTCAATATGGAATTCTTCAAGCTTCAAGTCCTTGACTTTTGCAATTCTGCATTCTTCAGGATCTATGGCATTGATAAGGATTTTACTGCTCATGAAATAGTTTTCCAATTTAGGTTAAGAACAATTAGCCCGAATGTTTCATGAAAATTTTCACCCTACGGGCGTTCACGAAACGTCCATTTCCCCGTTTTAAACGGGATCTTCGAGCCGCGTTATCAAGGGCTTGCAGTAGTCTACGGAGGTCTATCCCGCTTTGTACAGCGGGGCTGCGCCCTTGAGTGCCTTGAAAAGAAACGCCCCATACACGTGAAATATCCGGGTTATAGTGAGGCTTCCGACTCAGCACTAATAAGGTGTTTATGGGTAAAAACAGGCTTTAATCTTAAGCACTTGCTCTTTTAAATGAATATGAAATTGTTATGTACAAGTCAAACGATTTCTTGCCCGTGCATAATTCAGGTGTTATGACTTGCTATTTGCATCGTGTTGTGGCATGAAACCTATTGTCATATTAGGATGATGTTCTTTTTTTCTCATCAATTGTCATGCAAGATTCATATATTAAATTAAGATATTATAAGTATAATTATTTGGATTACAATAATTTTTAAGAGGTTAATCATATAAAATGGATGAACGTTACGATCCCGGGAAAATAGAATCTAAATGGCAAAAATTCTGGGAAGAGACAAAGCTTTTTAAGGTCAAAGAGGATCCGAAAAAAGAAAAGTATTATCTGCTTGAGATGTTTCCTTATCCTTCCGGCAATATCCACATGGGGCACGTTAGAAACTATACCATCGGAGATGTTGTTGCGAGATATAAAAGAATGCAAGGTTTTAACGTCCTTCATCCCATGGGCTGGGATGCATTTGGTATGCCGGCGGAAAACGCCGCAATTGCAAATAATAGTCACCCGGCCAAGTGGACTTATGAAAATATCGATGCCATGCAATTCCAGTTGAAGCTTCTGGGTTTTTCCTATGATTGGGATCGGGAAATCGCGACGTGTAATCCTGAATATTATCAATGGGAACAGTGGCTTTTTTTAAAAATGTATGAAAAGGAGATGGCCTATCGTAAGGAATCATTTGTGAACTGGTGTGAACCCTGCCAGACGGTACTTGCCAACGAACAGGTAGAAGCCGGCCTCTGCTGGAGATGTGGCCAGCAGGTTCGACAGAAAAAGCTCTGGCAATGGTTTTTCCGCATCACCGATTATGCCCAGGATCTCTTGTCGTATTGCGAAAAGCTGCCGGGTTGGCCTGAAAAAGTTATCACGATGCAGAAAAATTGGATCGGAAAGAGTACGGGTGCAGAAATTCGGTTTCCCATAGAAAACTCGGATGAGCAAATACCGGTGTTTACAACACGGCAGGATACCGTATATGGGGCGACGTTTATGTGCCTTGCACCGGAGCACCCGCTGGTGGTCAAACTGTCAAAGGGGACTTCCCAGGAAAAAGAAGTTTCCGAGTTTATAGACCGCATATCCATGCAGGATCGATCGGTTAAGGCCGTGGAAAGTTATGAAAAAGAGGGCGTTTATATCGGTGCATATTGTATCAACCCTTTAAGCGGTATTCGAATGCCGATCTATACAGCCAACTTTGCGCTTATGGAATATGGTACCGGGGCGGTTATGTCCGTTCCATCGCATGATCAGCGAGATTTTGAATTTTCCCGTAAGTATGGTCTTGACGTCATTGTGGTTGTAAAACCCCATGACGCCGATCTCGATCCCGCCACAATGACCGAGGCCTTTACCGGTGAAGGTGTTATGATTAATTCCGATCGGTTCAATGGAATAGATAGTGAACAAGCGCTGGACGATATCGCTTCTTATCTGGAAGAAAAGGGCCTCGGAAAGAAAACAACCAGCTTCAGGCTAAGGGACTGGGGGATTTCAAGACAACGATACTGGGGTGCACCAATACCTATCATTCATTGTGAAAAATGCGGTATTGTTCCAGTCCCTGAAAAAGACCTTCCCATTTTGCTTCCGGAAGATGCCGATCTTCTTGAAGGCGGTAAATCACCATTATCGACCCTTGAATATTTTACGAAGACGCCTTGTCCGGCCTGTGGCAGTTCCGAGGCCAGACGAGAAACCGATACAATGGATACGTTTGTAGAGTCTTCGTGGTATTATGAAAGATATTGCAGTCCGAACTGTAAAACCGCCATGTTTGACCGTGAAGCCGTAGATTACTGGATGCCTGTTGATCAGTATATCGGTGGTGTTGAACACGCGATTTTACATCTGCTCTATTCCAGATATTACACCCGTGTTTTATACGATTTTGGCCTTGTTAATTATAAGGAACCTTTTACACGGCTTTTAACCCAGGGAATGGTTTGTAAGGAGACGGTTTCCTGTCCTGAACACGGTTTTCTTCTCCCTGAAGAAATAAAAGGAGCCGGTGAAGAACGGCTGTGTAAACAATGCGGTCAGCATACCATCGTCGGTCGTGTTGAAAAGATGTCCAAGTCAAAAAAGAACGTTATCGATCCCAAAATTCTTTTAGAAAAATTTGGTGCTGATACCACAAGACTCTTCTGCCTTTTTGCAGCTCCGCCTGAAAGAGACCTGGAATGGAGCGAACAGGGCGTTGAGGGCGGTTATCGCTTTCTAAACCGTGTGTGGCGACTGGCTTTAAATTGGGGGATCTTAATTCGTGGCACCAAGCCTTTTAACGGCAGTCCGGATCAACTGGATGACGATTCTCGCGCGCTATTCAAAAAAAACCATGCAACGATAAAAAAAGTTACCAGAGATATCGAAGACAGATTTCATTTCAATACCGCTATTAGTGCAGTAATGGAACTCGTAAATACAATGTATGGCATCGATTTCGATGATCAGAACTCTCAAAAGGCCGAGGTCATGCGGCTATCCATGGAATCTGTTGCGCTTCTTTTATCACCCATCGTCCCTCATTTTGCCGAAGAATTATGGGAGGCGCTTGGATTTGATACCAGCATCCTACTGGCTCCATGGCCGTCATACAGGGAGGACGCTCTGATCAAAGATGAGCTCTTGATTGTGGTACAGGTCAACGGCAAACTTAGAAGCAAGTTCAACGTAGATGCAGATGCAGATGACGATACCCTAAAAGAAATGGCGCTTTCAGACGAAAGAGTCTTAAAATTCATCGATGGCAAACCCATTAAAAAAATTATTGTTGTCAAAGAGAAACTTGTAAATATCGTGGTCTAATCAATGTCCTGGAAAATCTTCAATTATTTGAAATTAAAGATTTTTTTAATAGATCATAGTTTATGCCACCTCCGTGGAATGTTGGAAAACTGAAACGTTGGGTTGAAGGAACAATATCAATCTAATTCCTACTGTAACCCATTATTCCATCATTCCATTGCTCCATTATTCCCTCCGGGGCGTAGGCCTTACGGGCCGGAGGCCAATTATGAGCGAAGCGAACTAACTCATGAACCTTACAGCTATAACAACCTTCTTTTATCATCAAAAATATATTTGGGCGGTCTTTTTTATTCTCTTGCTTTTTTCGGCTTGCGGTTATCGGTTTGCAGGAAGTGGCAATTTGCCGGGAGGTATACAGACGATTGCCATTGAAATTTTTGAAAACCGCACCCCGGAAACCGGGCTGGAAAATATCCTTACAAATGATCTGATATATGAATTTACCCGGAAGGGGAGACGTGTTCAGAAAAACAGTAAGGATGCTGACGCAATCCTTACCGGTGTTATTCAATCTGAGCGCATCACGACAATTTCCCGTCAAGCGCAGCAAAGCCCTCTCGCAAGGCGGATCGAAATTACCGTCAATTTGAAGTTAACAGGTTCGGGTGGCGGGGTAAAATGGTCCGCATCAGGTGTTTCAGCATTCGAAGAATATAATGTGGCAACCGACAAACAGACTACCGAAATTAACAAACGCCAAGCTATCAAAACCCTTTCTAAAAAACTTGCAGAAAAAGTCCACAATCGTTTAACAGAAGATTTTTAAAGAATTCAACAAGAAAGCGCATCGTACAAAGAATGAAGAATTTTCATTATATTTTGCACGTTGCGCTTTTTTCCGATTAGGCGGAGATGGTGTTAACCAATTTCGATAGGCGTGAAATTTTGCGAGAAGCTGTCTTTTTGTGAATTACACCTTTTTGGGCTGCTCTATCAATGTTCGTTTTCGCAATATCGAGTTTTTTCAATGCTGCTTCTTTCGAGTCTTCGCTCACAGAAAGTCGCACATCTTTGACAATACTTTTTACCCTAGTTCTAACGGATTTATTACGCAACCGCCGGATCTCGTTCTGACGCGCGCGTTTAAGTGCTGATTTATGATTAGCCAATTTCTTAATAAACTCCTTTCATTATTAATTTAAAAAGTGTAAATTATTAACTTATTAAATATATGTCAAGAAGTTTTTATTTCGTCATAAAACACTTGGTCCTCCGGGCTAGGTCAGAGAGTTGTGGCTCTGCCTGAAGAATCGCTGGAAAAGTTTGAAGTGAACTAAAGTTTAAAGTGAGCTAAAGCCCGCCCTGGTGCGTATCGCTCATATATTGATCCGACCTATGAACCATTACAAACGTAACTTTTTGAGTACAAAGTATTGGTGATCGGTCTGGGCCAGGGTTAAGGAATTCTGACAATTATATAAAATCATCGGCTTCCGGCTCCGCTTCCAGCCCGTAGGGCTTACTGGCCGGAGGGTAGAGCCTACAGATCGGAGAGAGTGAAGCGACTCCATAACTTCCCCGTTTAATACGGGATAAATAGGCACCCCAGAGAAATAGGCTTTGCATTTCACGGGGTAAACTTTAGATCACTTTACACTTTTAACTTGTATGGCTTTAAGTAAAA